>CAJYSL010000383.1 GCA_913777515.1 uncultured Mucilaginibacter sp. | reverse complement strand
AGCTAAAAAGCCCAAAGCTATCTTCCAGATAAGGGCATTATAACTGCGTATTTCGGGAACGGTAAGTTTAACAGACATGTACTAAAAGTTTTGTTGGTAGTAATCTACGTAACTATCCAGTAATTTTCGGTCGGCTAATTTATCCAGATTTTCTTGAGTGATGGTAAAAAAGCTGTATTTATCGGCAGGCACCTTCATAATCTGCGGTAAAAGCGGTACTATTTTACGTGCATAATCTTTAGCCTCATTCAGGCTGTTAAAACGGCCCACATAAATCAGTTGGTTATCGGTGCCCACCGGTTTTAACTGATGCTTGATTGGGCTGTTTTGATAGGTAGTACGATTAAATTGCCCTATACCAAAACGTGAGGATGCTAAATTGGTGCTTCCACTGTTTACATTAACGGTAAAATAGTAATTAGTACTATCGCGGTTGCTAAAAATTGACGGCTTAGCTACCGGCACCGGTGTAGCGGGTTGTACTTTAACCGACAGAGGCGTTGGCTGTTGCGCCGTAATGCTGGGTTGAGCTGGTTTAACCTCTGCTACCGGGTTTTGCACCACTGGTTTATTAACCGGTGTTTTAACCGCCGGCACTTTTGCCGGTTTAACAACAGCAACTTGTGCGGTAGGAACTGCTTGTTTTTGTACCGGATTGGGTACAAAGGCTGCTGCATTCGGGTCGCTGTCTATAATCGCAACGGGACGTGCCGCCATTTCGGCCTGGTTAGCATCCATGTATGCGAGGTGCTGTTTTACCAGCGGCGTAATCAAAGCATCAGCCGGATAGCGGGAGGCAATCTGTAGTAGTTCGGCCCTGAAAGGTACAGCTTTTTCCTGGTGACCGGCGGCTATGGCCCGCAAGTAGGCTATCTGCGGAGCCAATCCGCTTTCAGGGTATTGTTTCAGTAGCTCGTCAGCACGGGTTATTACCTGCGTATATTGTTTTTGGGTATACTGGTCATACAACTGGTTGTAAAAAGCACTCAGTTCAGCGTCTTTATCGCCCATGCGGCGGGTGTAATCCGGGTCGGTTATTACTTTGGCAAAAATGCTGTTGGGATATTGAGCCAAAATCAAGCCTCGATACTTTTCTGATTTTGCTTTATCTACATCAGTATAAAGCCTGTATAAGTTATAGTAATCAGCTGCCAGGTTTTCATCCTTCGGGAAACGCCTGACGAGTTCTTCATAAACGGCTATCGCTTCAGCTTTGTCGTCCAGTACATCCCGGTAAAAAGCGGCCAAATCAAGATAAGCATTGTAAATGCGCTGGTTAGATTGGGCCAGCAATTCGGGCGTAACCGGAATACTTTGTATCAACTGCTGGCGGTAGGCTGAGGCGGCCACATCGGCCGTGCTTTTCTGCATTGGGCCGGGCAATACACTCGGGTCTACATTTTGCGTCGTATTTAAGGTGTTGATGGTAACATCACTATTATACCTTACGCTGCGCCGCCAGTTATCTTCTAACTTGCGGTTTCCCCAACGGCGTTTAAAATCGGTAAAGCCCTGGCTTACGGCACCGGCATTGTCAAAATAAAAACCACTGCCGGGAGCCGAAGTGTTACTGCCAATAATATTAGTGCCATTGTCTGCTTGTACCGGCAATGCTGCGGTGTTATCAACTGCAATAGTAGCAATATTGGTATTAGCGTTCGCCGGCGGTAGTGCCTGGCTGCGGGTCATGGTTTCAATGCGCTGGGCACGTTCCTGGTCGCTTAGCTTGGCTAATGCCTGTAGCGTATCTTCATGAGCAATTAGCTGCATGCGGTCGGCCAGCAATTGCAGGTTATCGGCCTTTTTTTGAATAACCGAGTAACCCGGGTAACGTGGGGGTAGATACAGCAGTGTACTGTCGTAATATTTTTTGGCCGCTACATAATCGGCCTGAAGTTTAAATTTGATATCAGCCAGGCGTAAAAAGCTCAAAGCTTTTTGGGTTTGATTTTTCAAGCTGTTTTTGACAGACAGGTTGTAGTTCTTGATGGCCTCATCGGTTTGCCGGTCGTTTAGGGCCAGTTCGCCCAGTTGATAGTAAATCTGGTCGGTAAACTCCTCGTTATTTTCGTTGCGTAACAGGCTGCGCAGGCGGTCGGCCCGGTTAACATGCCGTCCGGCTTGCTGGTCTTCAATACGGATACGGTTGAGTTCGGCATTAAAAGCCATTACAAACGGGGCATTACTCTTAACTACGCGGGTGTAATTACTGTAAGCATCGGTGTTATTGCGGGCAAGTTCCTGCAATTGCGCCATAATAAAGGTAAGCCTGAGGCGCTGCTGCGTTTGCTGGCTAAACTCGATGGCTTTTGCCGCCATGTCAACCGCTTCGGGATATCTTTTTGCGGCAATGTAGTATTGTGTAGCTGCGGCGTATACATAGCCCGTTTGCGCTTTGTTTTTAGGGTTGATATTTAACAAGGCAGAATCCAGTACTTGCCGGGCCTGCCTCAACTCATCTAAGTAAACCAGCGAGCGTATTTGCCAGGCCCGTGCTTCCTGGGTTAATTCCTGATTGGCAGCATACGTACGGGTTACATAGCTAAAGTATTCAATGGCGTTATAATAGTCGGCATTTAAATGAGCTGCCTTGCCTAATAGCAAATAAGCATCACCCACGTAGTGGCTTTGTTCTTTAGTGCTGATGATGGTGTTGGCTTTGGTAACTACGGCTTGCAGGTCTTTGTCGCCCGTGGCCAGGTGCGAGGCTGTATCCTGGTAAACATTCAGTACCTGGTCGTAATCATCAATAAAAGCAACGGCATAATCATCCTGCTTTTGCCGTAAAATTTCACTCGCATTAAATAAGATGTTATACCGGGCCGTGAGGTTTTGCAGGCCGCGGTTTACGGCGCTTTCTTTTTCGAGCGAACACCCGGCTATACCAGCCAACAGCACTATCCCAACCAGTAATTTAAAAGAGTATTTCAACACTAAACCTGTATTACAAAAAGCTTGGCTAATTTACTAAATACTATGCAAGGTGTTTTGTAAATTTGCACTACTATATATAAGCGCTACTTATCAAACCTATATTAATGAGCAAGCCAACCAACGATTATATCAAGTATACGGGAATTGCCTTCCAAATGATTGTTATTATCGGTGTATTATCATTTATAGGATACGAAATTGATAAGCGCGCTGCACATGAAACGCCCTGGGTTACGGCCGCCTTATCTTTAGCAGGCGTATTTATATCGCTGTACCTGGTCATCAAATCGGTTAAAGATTGAAAAGATATTTCATCGCTTTTGGCTTAGCCACTATTTTTATTGCACTCCCCCCGGTGTTAATTACGTACTCCGAAAAAACTAACTGGCTGATTCCAGGTTTCTGGCTCATATTCCAGTTTTTTTCGTCGCTTACTTTTTTAATTAGTCTTGGGGTAATATGGGCGCAACAAAAAAGCGGTACCTTAGGCGGACAAGTGTTTTTAGGCGCCACTACTTTCAAACTGCTTTTGTGCATGACTGTGGCACTTATTTACCTGCATAAATACAAGGTTAACGACGTTGTTTTTGTACTCAATTATTTTTATCTGTATTTCTTGTATACCGCCTTTGAAATTTACAGTTTGTTGAGTAACTTGCGCGTCCAAAATAAAACGTAAAAATCTCGCAATTAATGGATTTTAGGCACATTTTGAACTCAAAAAAAATTATCCTCCGCGTAATTTTAGGTGTTCTTTTTACACTAACAGTGTGTAACACTTTTGCTATACAGCACGAAAATGAGCCCGTAGAGGCTAAAAACGCAGAACAGGAAGCCTTCAATCCAACTACTGCAATTCTGGAACACATTGCCGACTCGCACTACTGGCATGTTGGTGGCGAGTTGTCTATCCCGCTTCCGGTTATCCTTTTTACTGATAAAGGAACAGAGTTTTTCTCGGGCGCTAATTTCCATCACGGTCACGAAGCTTACCAGGGTAAGTATTACACTTACAAACTTATCGAAGATAAAATTCGTGTAGTAAACGCTGCAGGCGAAGTCGATAAAGAAGCGTCGAGTCATATCTACGATTTTTCGATTACTAAAAACGTGCTGGCTATGTGGTTGGCCGGAACCATATTATTTATTATATTTTTTACTGTAGCTGCTTCTTATAAAAAGCGCAAAGGTAAAGCGCCAA
>CAJYSL010000382.1 GCA_913777515.1 uncultured Mucilaginibacter sp. | reverse complement strand
ATTCTAATTCCGATGCCCCCTTAACTATGGTTGCTCTTTGCTCAGGAGTTAAAGCTACACCGGTTATGCCTTCTACCATGTTTACCAGGTTCAGGTTGGAGTTTTCTTCAAAACGGCGGTTCATACGGCCGAATGATACGTGCGAAAGGTTTTTTAACCATTCGAAGTATGATACGGTTACACCACCGGCGTTGGCATACATGTCGGGCACAATTAGGCCGCCTTTTTCGTAAAAAATGGCTTCTGCATCAGGAGTAGTCGGACCGTTGGCGCCTTCTACAATAATTTTTGCCTGTATGTTGCGAACGTTGTCGCTGGTGATTTGATTTTCTAATGCAGCCGGAACCAGGATATCACAAGGCTGCTCTAAACCTTCGCCCGAGTTGGTAAACTCGCGTGCTGCACCCGGGAAACCTAAAATTGAGCCGGTGGCTTTACGGTGTTGGAAAACGGCTTCGTAATCCAGACCATCTTCGTTATAGATGGCACCCTCAAACTCGCATAAGCCTACAATTGTAGCTCCAAATTCTGACAGGTACTTGGCAGAATAATAACCTACGTTACCTAAGCCTTGTACAATCACTTTTTTACCAGCCAGGCCAGGCATTAAACCGATGCGCTGCATATCTTCACCTAGGCTAACACACTCGCGTGCAGCAATAGCCACACCACGGCCGGTAGCTTCTCTACGACCGGCAATACCGTGCAAGGCGATTGGCTTACCGGTTACGCAACCTAATGCATCGCCCTGGCCAGGGTTCATGGTAGCATAAGTATCAGCAATCCAGCTCATCTCGCGCTCGCCCGACCCATAATCCGGAGCAGGTACGTCAATGCTTGGACCTAAAAAGTTCTTTTTGGTTAATTCTACCGTATAACGGCGGGTAATGTTTTCCAGCTCTTGTACGGTATAGTTTTTAGGGTTTATTTTAATACCACCCTTAGCGCCACCGAACGGAACATTTACAATGGCACACTTATAGGTCATTAACGCGGCCAGTGCCATTACTTCGTCTTCGTTCACCATTTCGCTGTAACGAATACCGCCTTTGGTTGGCGATTGGTGATGCGAGTGCTCTACGCGCCAGGCATCAATTACCTCAAAACCGTTGCCTTTGCGAATAGGGAAACGGAAACGGTACACGCTGTTACACGATTTAATCTGATCGAGCAAACCTGAATCATGCTTAGTAAATTGAGCAGCATGGTCAAAGTTGGCACATACATCACTAAAAAAATGAGTATCCTGATCAGAAATTATTAGATCATTCATAATTGATATATTGAGTAAATAATTGGTAAGAGTATCTGCAACAAGATTAAATGCATCAGGGGACATTTAAACAATGTTGCTAAACAAAAAAGGTTTTAATCTTTATTCTTTTCGAGCTTGCTTAAACGTTTATCGATAGCAAAAAGATAAATGGCAATGCCTACAAATACGATGGCGATGGTAGCAACTACAACATAAATATTACCCGAGCCACGCAGCTGGTCAGCCATTTCAACCCCTTGCGCCGAGGCTACAAAATTGGCTGCTAATAAAATAGCTATAAAAATCAGTTTCTTAGTCATCACTTATATTGAGTTTTGCTTGTTTTCAATTAAACGGATGCGGTAACGCAAGGTTGCTATCCATACAGATATTAATATCCATCCAATAAATGCCGGGTAGAGTACCGCACGCATATTGTTATCCATATCGTAACGGCCAAAAGCAGGGTTACCACCGTTGCCAGGGTGTAAAGAATCAGTCATGCGCGGCAGAATGAACAGTAGCACAATCATGATAGGGAAAGCGAAAATATTGTAGATGGCCGAAATACGAGCCCGTTTTTGGTCTTCATCTATGGCGTTACGTAATACCAGATAGGCACAATACAGTAAAAAGGCTATGGCCGCGCTATTTTGTTTCGGGTCACTGCTCCAATACTCGCCCCAGGTAAACTTAGCCCACAGCATACCACTCACCAAACCTAATGCATAAAAGAATATACCGGTATTCACGCTTTCTACGGCTACCAGGTCATACTCCTCACGGCTGGTGGCCAGGTACTTAATACTGTAAACCACCGAGATACCAAAAACAACCAGCATACCCATCCACATTGGAACATGAAAATACACATTGCGTATGGTTTCATGCAAGAGGGGAAGCTTGGGTACCGGCAGTAAAAAACCGGCTATCATGGTATAAAACACCAGTATAACACCCAAAATTTTCCACCAGGACTGATATATAAATTTCATAGTTTTTAAACGCGCAAAGGTATAACAAATTACGCAAATACTATGTATGCATAGTATTTACCGGGTTAAAATACGGTTACTTTAGATAAGGAGGCGTGTATGATGCTGAGGGTACATAATCGACCGGCAGCAACTCAGCTACCTTGCTTTTTGACCACGTACCTTCAAATAAGGTACTTTGTGCTGAAACGACAGCGCCATTATTATCAAATACCGCATAAGGCTTGTATAAGGTAACTACACTTACTTCAAAGTTCGGCATATCCAATGGGCGATAGATATCTTTAAAATCCATCATCTCACGTTTTTTGGTATAAATTACATATAAACATTCCGGAAATTGTATGGCATATAATCCATTACGCTCGGTAGGATGTACTACCTGATCGGGAGTTATAATCTGGCGGTCTAAGCGTTCCTGATACTTGGGTAATTCGTACATCCTCACCCAATAATTGATCGAATCGCGGTTAACCATTTGAAACTGGTCAATTTTTTTCATGATTAACTCCTGGGGCGGGCGCTCAGGATTTGGCCGGCGGGCCAGTATGTTCATGATAAAGCCTTCTTTAGCATAATTACCACTCACCAGCGACCTGAAGAAATGCAGGCTTGAACCATAGTAAGTATCCTGACGGCGCTCCTCCCACTTTCGCTTTTGAACTTCGCTACCGGGCAAATCTTCGTACAATAGCCTACCCTGCCAGGATATCAAATTATTCAATTTATCACTCTTGAATGACCTGAGCAAAAACTTCACCCGGTAACCTAATGCCCTATTTTCGATATTGATAAAATCGTAGGAGAAGGCCTCGAGCGTTTTTTTAGAACGGCGGTAAATTAAAGTGATATCGTGCGGATTGGTGATTTTACATTGCTTTGCATTGGCCGATGTACCTAAAAACTCAGTCAGAAACATGGCGTAGTTGGCCTTCCAATTGGCATTGTCGGTAACAATAACTTCGCCTAATTGCATTACTTGCGGCTTAAGTTCAGCGTTAATGGTAAGCGCCTGGCTGCCCACCAGCACCTGTTGCGTTTGTTCTTCATAACCTACAGATGTCATCACCAAATCGTACTGACCTGGGCGTATACCCCTTAGCGTGTAAGTGCCATCTTCGGATGTGGTGGTACCTACCGTCGCGTTACTTAAAAACACACTTACTTTTGCCAGAGGCTCTTTGGTGTCAGCCCTTAATATTTTACCAGTAATAACACCGGTTTGCGCCAACAAAATTACAGGGAAAAGCAATTGCAGAGCGATAAATATCAGGCGGCGCATGGGTGTTTAAACGACTTGTTTACCAATAGTAACGGTACTGTTCAAAAGTAGTATTTAAACGTATTTTATTAAATAAATTGTGCAGCCCTTTAATCGCGCCACAAGTACGGAAACAAGATAAGCGAAATGGCAATTACAATCACATTTATAGCCGCCAGCACGCCGAAATTTCCATAACTTAAACTACGGTCTAAGCCGTCCATCGCACTCTTGCTGATTTTAATCAACAGCATAATGACCGGTAGTATTACCGGAAAGCTTAGCACGGCCATCAATGTGCCGTTATTACCCGCCTTAGCTGCAATTGCCGACACCATGGTAAACACCGTAGAAAACGTGATGCCCCCTGTTAACACCACTAAAAAATACCAAAAAGTATCGCCAATGGTATTGGTAAAAAACACCATGTAAACCAGCAAAGCCAAAAAGCTAAGCAAGCTCATCAGCAACGCGTTATAAATAGTTTTAGAAAGTAAAACCGCTTGCGGACTGGCAATGGTATAATAATAAAGTAAACGGCTGCGGCTCTCCTGCAAAAAGCTTTTGGCGATAGCATTTACCGCGGCAAAAAGGATGATAATCCAGAACAAAACGTTCCAAACCAGTGAGTAACCCGAGCTGCTTTTAAAGTTGGGCGTGAGGTTAAAGGCGATGTAACAGACAAAGACCGTAGAGACAATATACAGCAGCACGCCATTGAAAGCATATTTGGAGCGCCACTCGAGTATGATTTCTTTTTTTAGCAGGGCAACAGTTTGGCGCAACAAATTCATCAGCACAAATATAGAAATTATTAACTTTGACAAGGGCCATGCTTACGCAGCCGTTATTTTACCTTATGCCTACGCTCTACCATACAACACCTATTGGCACCGCTGTTATTACCGAGCAAGATGGTTACATCACTGCTATATCTGTTATTGGAGAAAATACGCCGGAGCATACCGATGCACCTACCAAAGTTTTAGTAATGGCTGCGCAACAAATAGATGAGTATTTTGCCGGTAAACGCCTGACTTTTGATTTACCGTTAAAACCCGAAGGCACTGCATTTCAGCAAGAGGTTTGGCAGCATCTGCAAACCATACCTTTTGGCAGTACCATTAGCTATACGCAGCAATCCAAACAGATGCAGCAACCTTTGGCTATCAGGGCTATTGCTGCGGCCAACGGTAAAAACAAACTCTGGATAGTGATACCCTGCCACCGGGTGATTGGCTCTAGCGGTGCTCTCATTGGTTATGCCGGTGAGCTATGGCGCAAAAAATGGTTGTTAGAGCACGAAGCTAAAATTACAGGCATCGGCCAGCTCAATTTATTTTTCTGAGACTGGCTTTAACATTGGCACCTCATTTATCAGCCTCTTCATTTTATCATACAGTTGCTGCGGCTGAAACGGTTTTGACAACACATCGTTCATGCCTGCATCTAAAGCCTGTTGCTGCTCGTGGTCAAAAGTAGCTGCCGACAGCGAAATGATGGGCACGCTGCGTTTAGGCTCTTCAAAATTTATACGGATATGTTTAGCGGTTTGATAACCGTTAAGCTCGGGCATATGCGTATCCATTAAAATAATGTCGTAGTTGTTGGCGTTAAGCTTTTCAATTACCTTCTGGCCATTTTCAACAATATCAACAGTTACATTCCAATCCTTTAGCATTTTGGAGAGCATAAACTGGTTTACCAGATTATCTTCTGCTATCAGTACATTTACACCAAAAAATTGCTCCAAGCGACCTTGCTCCACTACCTTTACAGGTGCCGGTTCAATTGGCTTATCAACAACTTTATACCAGTTGGTGAAACTGAATGTACTACCCTTGCCTAATTCGCTGGTAACGGTCAGTTCGCCGCCTTTTAGTTCAACCAGCCTTTTTACGATGGTAAGGCCTAAGCCCGTTCCGCCATATTTGGCAATGGTATCTGGTTCTGCCTGCTCAAACGAGTCGAATATTTTATCCAATCTGTCGGCCGCAATACCGATACCACTGTCGGCCACATCAAATCTTACCTTAATATTATCGTTGATGCGCTGTAAAACGTTTACGTTTAATTTAACAAATCCACGCTCGGTAAATTTAATAGCGTTGCTCAATAAATTTAACAGTATCTGATTCAGTCTTAACGGGTCAAACAATAATACACCAGGCAGTTCGCTATCAATATTCAGTATCAGTTCAATGCCCTGCTCATCGGCTTTGAATTTCAATAGATCGAAAACCGAATGAATAGTTTCTCTAATAACGCTCGGCTTGGGTATAATATTAAACTTTCCGGCCTCAATTTTTGAAATATCAAGCACATCATTAATCACTCCCAACAGCGATTGAGAAGAAACATCGAGCAGATCGAGAAGTTTGGTT
Source organism: uncultured Mucilaginibacter sp. (assembly GCA_913777515.1). Taxonomy (GTDB): domain Bacteria; phylum Bacteroidota; class Bacteroidia; order Sphingobacteriales; family Sphingobacteriaceae; genus Mucilaginibacter. Next base: position 7,480 of record CAJYSL010000382.1, on the reverse strand, counting down.
TGCTGTCCATCAAGCTCTGTTTTACGGAGTAAACTGGTCAGGCCGATTATACCGTTAACAGGCGTGCGCAACTCATGGCTCATGCTGGCCAAAAAATCTTCTTTGGCTTTACGCGTCCGGTCCGATTCTTCTTTAGATTTGATTAGGTCCTGCTCGTAGCTCTTTTGAGGCGATATGTCGCTCATATTTAGATACAGCACCTTGTTATTATAGGTAATACGGCACTCAATCCAAACAAAATGCTTATCAAAAGCCTCAAACGGAAATTCGGCTACGGCAAAGCTTACATTATTATTAACAATGCTTAATAGTTTGTTTCTGAATTTCGATTGTTCTGCCTCTAAAACCATGTCGACGATGCTTTTTTGCAACACTTCGGTTGGCTGATAGCCTAACAACTTATGCACAGCCGGATTGATAGATTTTAGCCTGAATGATTGTGCATCAATAGTGGCAATGATATCTGCCGAGTTTTTAACCATGATGGCATAACTCGTCAGTTCTTCGTTTTTAGCTTTTATCTCGTCCTGCGAACGGGCCAGTTGTATAAAAGCATCTACTTTGGCTGCGGTTATATACGGGTCGAGCGGCTTGTATAGATAATCAACAGCGCCGGTACCAAAACCCTTAACAGCATACTTAGACTCTTTTGAAATAGCAGTAACGAAGATGATTAAGATATCTTTGGTGCGTGGATTAGATTTGAACATCTCCACCAGTTCGAAACCATCAATGTTGGGCATCTGAACATCAACCAGAGCAATACTGATTGGGTTTTCCCAGGCGATGCGCAAAGCATCATTTGGCGATGTGGTAGACAACAAGTTAATATCATCACGTTTAAGCAGCGCTTCTAAGGCAATGATGTTTTCTTCTTTGTCGTCAACAATCAGTATGTTAACAAGACTCATAGTTTAATGTAAAAATATAAAAAGTGCCGGCTAAATCTGCAACAACTGATAAATTTCCTCCACATCTAATATCAATTCGGCGGCATCAATATTTAAAGCAGCCCTGGGCATATCAACCATTTCGGCATCTGCCGGGTTTTGTACAATCGTTAGCGAACCGTTGTTGCGCAATTTTAACAATCCCTGTGCACCATCCTGATTAGCGCCTGATAATAGTATCGCCGTGCATTGATTTTTAAACGTCTCGGCAGCGCTCTCAAAAGTCACGTCGATGGATGGCTTTGAATACCAAACAGATTCGGACACATCCAAACTAAACTGCTTTTCATTTTCAATAAGCGTGTGGTAGTTGGCGGGAGCTATATAAATCGTGTTGTTCAAAATCGCATCCTTATCACAAACTTCGCGGAGGTACATACGACTATGGTCGCCAAAGAGTTTCTCAATTTCGCTAAAAAAATTTTTTTTCCGGTGAATAACGATGATGACCGTTTTACCAAAATCGGGAGGAAGCGTTTTTACAATACGAAAAAGTATCTTGAAAGACCCGGCCGAGCCTCCCAAAAGCAGCACCTTTGATTGATGCCACCGCTTTTTCAAATCGTTATTAAGCTCCAATTTTTTGATAAATGTTTTCTTTTGAACTGATAGTTTTAAAACGCTTTTTAAACGCGTCTGACCGGATAGCCTCCTTGCTGCCCAAACACAAAAAACCTAAAGGGCACAAGCTCCGGTAAAATAAATCGAGTATTTTTTCTTGCAGAGCCGACTCGAAGTATATAAAAACGTTACGGCAGCTAATTAACTGAAATTCATTAAATACGTTATCAGAAATCAAATTATGTACCGAAAAAAGTGTATTCTGCTTCAGCTCGGCATGGATGGTTGCAGCGTCATACAAAATAGTGAAATGGTCGGAAATCGTGCCTGGTAAACCGGAATACTGGTAATTTTCGGCGTATGACTTTATTTTACGCAGACTATAAATACCTTTTTTTGCTTCTTTAAGTACTTCGGTATTTATATCGGTACCATACACAAACGACTTCTTAATCAGCCCGGCTTCTTTCAACAAAATAGCCATCGAATATACTTCTTCGCCCGATGAGCAGCCGGCACTCCATATTTTGATATGCTGAAACGTCGACAGGTAAGGTAAAACCTGAGTGTTGATGGCTTTGTAAAACAACGGGTCGCGGAACATTTCTGTTACGTTAACAGTCACCTCTTCCAAAAAATGCTGAAAAAAGTCTCCGTCGTTAATCAGCAAATGTTTCAGGTCATAAAAAGATAACCTTTTTAATTGCAACACACGGGTAAGCCGGCGTTTCAAAGATGCCTTTGAATAGCCCGAAAAATCAAACCCATATATCTTTTTTACAACGTTTATTAAATCTTCAATTTCGTGAGGTTCCAACAGGTGCCCCTCTTTTGCATCTTCTATCATGTATTACCCCTCTAACCATAACTGCATTAACGATATCAACCTGTCCATATCAATCGGTTTAGTGATATAGTCGTTTGCGCCTGCCGCCAAACATTTCTCGCGGTCTTCTTTCATCGCCTTTGCAGTTAATGCTATTACAGGTAACTTATTCCATTTGTTTTGCTTGCGTATTTGCCGGGTTGCTTCGTAGCCATCCATTTTCGGCATCATAATATCCATCAGCACAATATCAATACCCTCGGTGGCTTCCAGCTTTTCTAAAGCTTCGTCACCGTCGTTGGCAATCTCTACATTCAAATCGTATTGCTGTAAAGCGCTGCTTAAGGCAAAAATATTACGCATATCGTCATCTACAATCAGCACTTTTTTGCCTTTTAGTATCTCTTTGCCTTTTGCAGGCGTAGCCACGGCTTTACTGGCTGATGCTGCTTGAGGCACCGGGTTGGTACTTACTTTATGCAAAAACAGGTTAACCTCATCAATCAGCCGGTCGGCCGATTTGTTGGTTTTCATTACCATGGCATTGGCATACTGCATCAGTCGGTTAACAGACGTCTTGTCGAGCTCCATAGCTGTATTTACAATGACCGGTAAGGCAGCAAAACGGTCGATAGCCTTAATACGGTCCAGTAAATCCAGGCCCGACTCATCAGGTAAGTTTAAATCTAAGATTACGCATTGGTAATCATTAGCTTTCAGCATGTTGAAGGCCTGTTCGCCGGTAAATGCCTGATCTACGGTAATGCCTTGCTTTTGCATCAGCTCCTTCAGGGCCTGGCTTTGCGCTTCATGATCTTCCACCAGCAAAATCTGCTTGAATTTAACACCGCTCTGGCTCATCAAATCAGTAAACAGCTTATCGAGCGTTTCGGTATTGATGGGTTTCTTCATGAAGCTGATAGCCCCTTCGCGACGAACCTTGTTAGCCGTAGCCTCTCCTGCCGACATTAAATGCACCGGAATATTGGCAGTGGCTTCGTCAGCCTTCAGCTCTTTTAATATCTGCCAGCCGTCTTTACCCGGCAACATAATGTCCAGGATAACGGCATCAGGCATTCTCTCTTTTACAATTTCTACAGCGTGCGTACCCTCGCTTACCATTACCGAGTCGTATCCATGGTCGCGGGCATAATCGTGCAAAATATCTGCAAAGTTTCGGTCATCTTCCACAATAACCACTAACGGCACCGAACGGCCCGACGTAACAGGCGCGCTTTGTACAGGCGGCAAAAAGCTGCTGAGCTGGTTATAACTTTCAACGGTCGGCAAAGTTGGCTCATCGGCAGGCTTGGCCACAACCTGGTTGGCTGATAGTGGTATCGTCAGCACAAACTCGCTGCCCACATTTACCTCGCTACTTACACTGATTTCGCCGCCTAAAAGAATAGCTAGCTCGCGGCTGATAGACAAGCCTAAACCTGTACCGCCATATTTACGGCTGGTAGAACCATCGGCTTGTTGAAATGCCTCAAAAATAAGTTTCTGTTTTTCGGGCGCTATACCGATACCGGTATCTTTTACGGCAAAGCTTATTGTATTAGGCTTACTGCCCGGTTTCGCGCTAACGCTGATTACCCCGTGTTCTGGTGTAAACTTAAACGCATTAGAAAGCATATTTTTGATAACTTGCTCCACCCGTACCTTATCAGTTAAGATAGTTTCGGGCAAATCGCGGAAGTTGGTAGTAAACTTGATTTGCTTGTTGCGGGCAACCTCGGCAAACAATTGCTCCACATCTTTCAAAATATCGGCTACCGGCACATCATCGTTCTGCATTTCCAGCTTGCCCGATTCAATTTTTGAAAGGTCGAGGATATCATTAATCAACGTCAATAAATCGTTGCCGGCATTAAATATCACGCTGGCGTATTTAATCTGGTCGTCGCTCAGGTTGGCTGTTTTATTGTCTTTTAATATACGCGCCAGCACCAATATACTATTCAGCGGTGTGCGCAGCTCGTGGCTCATGTTAGCTAAAAACTCAGATTTATATTTACCTGTAGTTTCCAGCTCATTTACTTTGAGGTTGATGGCGGCACGTGCTTCTTCGATGGCCTGATTTTTTTCTTCTAACAGGCTGGCTTTTTCTTCCAGTTCGGCGTTGATGGTGCGCAGTTCTTCCTGCTGCACGCGTAACTCCTCTTCGGAGGCCTGCAACATTTCGGTTTTGTTCAGCAACTCTTCGTTGGTTATACGCATTTCTTCCTGTTGCGCTTCCAATTCTTCGGCTTGCTGTTGCGTTTCCTCGAACAAGTCGTGCATAATAGTGCGCGCTTGGGCGGTGTTGATGGCAATACCAATATCATCGGCAGCAGCCAGGATGTAATCATGCTGCGACGGAGTAATTTCTTGCTGGTAAGCAATTTCCATTACCCCTATCAACTTTTTATCAAAGAAGAATGGAACAATCAGAATTTCGGCCAGTTCCTGGTTGATGATGGAGGTTTGGAGCTGCAACTTGTTATTGAGCGTTCCTTTAATAGTAGCCGCTTTTTCGTCTTTAGCAACCTGCCCTAACCAGCCTTCAGACATGCTGATTGTCTTTTTAACCATGCTTACATCATGGAATGCGTAATAAGCGTATAAATTTAGCTGCTCTTTTTCGCCTTCGTATAAATAGAAAGTACCGCTCAGGGCATCCGTATAACGGCAAACTTCTTTCAGTACATTGTCCGACAGTTCCTTTTCGTTCTGCTGGCCCTGCATTTTTTCGTTCAGTTCGCCAACACCGGTCAATAACCAGTTTTTATTTTCGTTTTCGGCCAATACACGCCCTAATTCAATATTGGCGTTTTTTATCTCAGCTTCAATTTTCTTTTGCTGTTCAAAAGTTTTTTGGATGTAGATAAAGAGGACGATAATAATAACCAGGAACACGACCGAACCTACCGTAATGGTAAGAATGGTAGCACTGGCCGCTGCTGCTGTTTGCTCTTTGCCCTGACGTAATGACTTGCCCTCCACCAAATCGATTTTGTCCAACACATTGCGAACATTGTCCATCAATGCTTTTCCATTAATCAGCATATCGCGCTTAACCATGTAGTCCAGTCCAAACTGGTCTCGCGTTTCAATATTGGTTTTCATGAGCGCCAGCACACTGTTTGAAGACGCTAATAAACTTTGAACATTGGCCTGCTGGTCCATGTCCTCGCTCACTAAGTTTTCTAACTTGGTAAACGACTGATTGATTTGCGGAAGCGCAGCATTATATGGGTCAAGAAACTTCATTTTTCCTGATGCCGCGTAACCGCGCATACCGGTTTCGGCATCTACCAGAAGCTGGAGAATTTTGCGCGAAGTATTGATGATTTGCTGACTATGCTCGACTTGGGTTTGATTATTTTTAAGCTGATTGATGCTGCGGTAGGAGAAGAAAGCTACCGTAAAAACCAGTATGATGGAGAATGCAAACCCGGTGAGTACCTGGGTACGAAAATTTAATTTAAACATGTATAGGTTAAAGATGATGCTATAACGGAATTACCACGTTTATGGTTTCCGTTAATCAAAACTAAGTATAAATCTGTAAAAACAAGGCGCAGAAAACATTAAAACAGGATTTAAAGCTTACAGGGCATTTATTGCGCTTGATTGTGGACCGCAACAACCATACTGATTTCCGATAGATACGTAAACCCGAATATAAGCGGAATGATTCTTTCCCAATCACTCACTAATAATTTACAGGCAAAGGCTATAATAAATACTATTGAACGGTAACCGGCTTAACGCTGCTGTCTGATTTAAAAGTACCAATTACACTGATAATAGCACCGGCAAACAGCAAGTACCAGCCCCATTTAAACTTAATTAACCTGGTCAGCAAACCAGCCATTCCTTTAAATGGAATAAAGCTGAACGTAGTATTTACTTTGAGCTGAGCAGCAACGTAAAATAAAACAGCCAAAATTAGAGATGCCCAAGCGGCGACACGGGCTAAACCCTGCTGCTTTAACATAACAGCTACGATGCCGATAACGGCGACCAAAAGCAACACCATGCCGTAAGGCTTATTTAAATCATAAGCGTTCCAGTTAATGATGCCAAAGGGACGTAGCAGCGGGCACCAGGTGGCCGCCATAAAAACAACGAACCCAACAAATGATAAATAAGCTTTTGGTTGCATGATAAAGGTTGATTTGTACCGGGTTGAATGTTGGAGTATTCAACCCGGTACCGGATATTTAATAGAAGAGGATTATACCGGGATTACTTATTGATTTCCATTTTATCGGCAAAATGGGCGCAGTAATCGCGCAGGTCTTCTACGATATTCTTTTCGCCGGTGGCACGCAAAAAGCTGTCGCCCATGGTTTGCAGGGTTTCGAAGAAAAACTTTTTCATTTCATCTACAGGCATATCCTTGGTCCATAAATCAATACGCAGGGTATTTTTGTAGTTATGGTCCCAAAGGGCCAGCATGAATGATTTTACCGGCAACGCCTCCTGGGTTTGCGAATCGGTTGACTGCCAGGTAATGTTTTCAGGTACGTTGTTATCGTCCAGGTCAACTATCAGTTTTATTTCAGCTCTTTTCATGAGGGATTAATGTCTAACAAGTAAATAAATAACGGCCGTAAGCAGTATAAAGCTCATCTCGACCAGCCAAAGCGTTTTGGTTTGTGGAAAAAAGTTCCTGAAAATCAGGTCTAAAAATGAGGCCACAATACCAAAGAAAAAGAAAATCAAGGCAATAGTTCCTGTCCATTGTTTAAGGTCGTTGCCGATAACGCTCACCGGTTTATACAGCCAGGTAATCAAGGCAAGCACAATAAAAAATGCCGTGGCAAAATTTAATGGTGTAAGTCTGAGTTTCATTATTTTCTTTTTCGGATTGATTTACCACGGGTAGTTTTTGGTTTGCCGTGTTTTTTGGCCAGCTGCTGTTTGTGGCCCAAGGTTGGCTTTTTCTCCACCCGTTCTTTCTTTTCGTGAAATGCTCCTTTAAATTCCGGGTTTTCACGGCGTTTTTGCATGTCAATTTCGCGGGCCTGGTCCTGCCGTTCTTCGTAAGGGGTTTCTTCTACAAAAACTTCCTCGGGCATGGGCAGCACTTCTACAGTCTGACGAATCAGCTTTTCTATTTTTCGCAGGTAGTATTCTTCGGCGGGGTTACAAA
>CAJYSL010000381.1 GCA_913777515.1 uncultured Mucilaginibacter sp. | reverse complement strand
CGCAGCGGACCAGCCTTGAGGTTGGGTATATCCTGCCCGGCTACGGTAATCACCAGATTGGATTGCTGCACGGCGTGGGTGCAGAGCACCTGCAAAATAGAATAGGTTTTACCGCTCCAGGTGCCGCCCTGGTTGATGACTATTTTGGCGGCCGACTGCAGCGTATCCAAATATACCTGCGAACACTCAAACATCGACATCCTTTTCTGAACGGGCCAGCGGCCGTTGCGAGGTAATTACGGTAACCACCGGATTGGCTTGCGCTGCATCCTTGCCCGACAAATCGGCCAGGTGCTTATCATTCCAGCCCATGTTTTTGAGGGCGAAAACGGCACTGGTGGCCTTGCTGCCAAACAGGGCCAGCTCATAAGCATTTTCCACCCGGGTAATGGCCCGCCTGATGACGGCCTGCTGCTCGGCCGGATATTGCGCTGCGTACAACGCCGCTCGGCTCTCGAACCCTAAAAACAAAGCCAGCCCGGTTATGGTAGGCGGCTCAGGTTCGCGGTCGTATACGGTGGTTGGGGTGGTTTCGGTGGTGCCGTTTTTAAGGGTCTCGGTAACCTCTTCGGTATGCCACTCGCCGGCTATGTAAGTAAAATATTGTTCGCAACGTTTGGCTAATTTGGCGGCGCTGGCAAAATGGGGTTTAGCCTGTCGCCCACCTGCCGTCGCCGTGGGCTGATTAGGTTTATCTTCACTCATCTGTTTCCTCTTTGCTAATCTTACCCCAATTTACGCAAAGATTTCGACTTGTTCAATAAATAATAAATTTATATTACATCTTCAACAAGGATGAATTTTTCACTCCTTTGATAGGAAGCTATTATTTACCTTATTCGGAATAGCGCACAACAGACGCTGTCAATTAGAAAACGGAACGGTTACAGAGGGAGAATTAGAGAAAATGTTATTCAGCACCTTTGCTAAACAAAGAAAATATGGCGGTGAGCAAATGCTGTCCTGGCTCACCGCTGCAAAGCAATTGGTATATGGCTTAAGAGTTTACCACTTAAGCAACCCATGCCCGCCCGACATCAACAGCAACAACATGCCCACAAAGGCGATATAAAAAAACATACGGATGGCCGCCCAGTTTTTTTCGTCGGCTTTTTGGTCGAGCACCTGGCTGGTGCGCGACATGTGGCGGCGCTCGCGGGCCTTGCGGATTAAATATTTACTTTTGGGGTCATCTAACATTCGCCTGCTCATCATCGGTCTGGTTTACGTGGTAATACAAATAATATTTTTTTACTTATAGGCCCTTAAAAGCGCCTGCAATATGTAGAACATTTATACAAACAAAAACAAATAAATGTTTGTATGCATTTACACCCTTGGGCTATAATCAATACTTAGCAACCTTTGGCTTAATTAGTTAGGGCTTTTACGTTCTGATGCATATTAAATGTTACACAAGTACATTTAATTTTTTAAACAAATACGCTGGCGGTTCAATAATAGATATTTTTACGAACGAAAAGCAAATATAGGAGTAATGATAATACTTATTTTATATGGGCTTTACATGGGGTGAACTAAATCAGAGTGTTAATAGATGTAGAGTAATAGATTATGCTCTGCGAACATTTTACAGGAGCTACAACGTTATACCAAAGGATTTTTCAAAGAAGTTTCCAAACCAATATTCTAATTTACTTTTGCTAATTTTACCAATTTGCACTTAGCTTAAAAACGAAAACTGTTTTTATATATCTTGCTGTCTCCATTATTATGACAGCAGAACAACTTAAACAACTGGAAAACAGCCTTTGGCAGGCAGCAGACAAGTTAAGAGTAGACAGCGGATTGAAGGCGAGTGAGTACGCCACCCCTATTTTAGGCCTCATCTTTTTACGTTTTGCATCCATTAAATACAACAAGGTCAAGCCCGCTATTGAGCAGGAACTGGCCGCCCAGCAAAATAGCCGCCGCCAGCGCGACAAGGCAGATATAGCCATTGAAAAATGTGGCTTTTATTTACCGCCCGAAGCCGAATACGACTACCTGCTTAATTTACCCGAAAAGGAAGATATAGCCAAAGCCATTAAAACGGCAATGGAAAAAATTGAGCTCTACAAGCCGGAACTAAAAGACAGCTTACCCAAAGACGAGTACTTTAAGCTAGTAACCGATAAAGACAAAACGCTACCCAAAACACTGCTCAAGTATTTTAAGGATATACCCGACGATGCCAGCGGCGATGTATTTGGCAAAGTTTACGAATACTTTTTGGCCGAATTTGCCTTGGCCGAAGGCCAAGGAGGTGGAGAGTTCTTTACCCCGGTTAGCGTGGTAAAGTTAATGGTAGAAATTATTGAACCATATCAGGGCCGCATGCTTGACCCGGCTTGCGGTAGCGGCGGTATGTTTGTGCAAAGCTCCTACTATGTTGACAGGCGCCGCAAAGAGCTGCACGACACCGACAGCAAAGATATTTACGCCTACGGTGTAGAACGCACTCCTGAAACCGTAAAGCTGGCCCGCATGAACTTAGTAGTAAACGGCTTGCGTGGAACTATTAGCCCTGCTAACAGCTATTACGACGACCCATACGACAGCTTTGAAAGCTTTGACTACATTATGGCCAACCCGCCGTTTAACGTGAACGATGTTAACTTGAACCGCGTAAAAGACCAGCGCCGATTTAACGCTTACGGCATACCGCAAAACAAAACCAAAAGCAGCAGCAAGGAAAAAGAAAAAGAGGTTAACACCATACCAAACGCAAATTATTTATGGATTAACCTTTTCGCATCTTCGCTGAAACCTAAGGGCAAAGCTGCCCTGGTAATGGCCAATAGCGCCAGCGATGCACGCAATAGCGAAGCCGATATACGTAAAAGGCTGATTGAAGACGGCGTAATTGATTGTATGCTCACGCTGCCTAAAAACATGTTTTACACGGTAACCCTACCTGCTACACTATGGTTTTTTGACAAAGCCAAGCAAGGGCACGAGCCAAGAGTATTATTTATTGATGCACGCAATATTTTTAGACAGGTTACCCGTGCGCTGCGTGAGTTTACAGAAGATCACATTCAAAATATCGCTACCATCGTGAGGCTGCATCGTGGCGAAAACGATAGATTAAACGAATTGCTCAATAAATATCGGCAAGAAGTATATGATTATTCGGTTCGGGCAAATAAGTTAAAGCCAGATGTTGAACGTACGGACCAAGCACATGCGTTAGCTAAAGCGGATTGGATCGACCTACAAGCGCGCATAGCCGCCGGCACTGCCGATGCCAAGCAATTAAAAGCTGAATCTGGCCGATTAAGCACCTTACTTAGTAAAACACAACGCGAAAAAGAAAGCATAGAAAAGGAATACAAAGAACTAACCGGCAAGGTAACGTATTATCAAAGTCAGATTGACTGGCTCAAAGAACGGTTTCCGAACGGCGTTTATGAGGATGTGATTGGCTTATGTAAATCAGCCAGTTTAGCGGAGATTGCCGAACAAGATTACAGTTTAAATCCTGGCCGCTATGTGGGTGTAGTGATTGAAGAAGATGGCTTAACAGAGGAAGAATTTGAAACAGAAATGCATAACAAATTTAATTTATTAAATCAACTCAATGAAAATGCAACTATGTTAGAAAATGCCATTAACCAAAATTTAAAGTCACTATTTAACTTCTAAACATTGGAAACTGCTAAATTAGGTACCTTAACGAAACTGATTACAAGGGGCATATCTCCAAAATATGTTGAGGCAGACAATGGCTTCGTCGTCATTAATCAAAAATGCATCAGAAATAACAGAATAGATTTTAAACATGCTCGTAATTATAGTAGTGATCAAAAAGCAAAAGCGGGCTGCATTCTTAAAACGGGTGATATACTTATCAACTCAACTGGAATTGGAACATTAAGTAGATCAGCTATTCTCAGACAGGAATGCGAAAACTTAACGTTTGACAGCCACGTTACGTTAGTGAGACCAAATAAAGCTGTTGTTGACTGTAATTATTTGGGTTATCATATTGAGCTATTAGAACCTGTTATAGAAAATTTTGCTGTTGGTTCCACAGGGCAAACAGAATTATCTCGAAAGGATTTGTTTAATCTCGACATTATTCTGCACGAGCTGACGCAGCAAAGACAGATTGCTTCAATCTTATCTAATTACGATAAGCTAATCGAAATCAACAACCAACGCATTAAACTTTTAGAAGAAACCGCACGAGAGCTTTACAAAGAGTGGTTTGTAAGAATGCGTTTTCCGGGTTATAAAAATGCAAAGTTTGAAAAGGGAATACCGGAGGGTTGGGAAATTGAAAAGGTAGCAAGCGCTTTCGAAATCTTAGGTGGCGGAACCCCATCAACGACAAATAAAGAATTTTGGGATGGTGATGTAAATTGGTTCACGCCAACGGACATTACTGGCACAAACGGTATATTTTTAGAAACTTCAAATACGAAGATTACTAATATTGGATTGAAAAACTCGTCTGCAAAATCATTTCCGCCTTATTCCATAATGATGACAAGTAGGGCCACTATTGGTGCAGTTGGTATTAACTCTACTGCTGGTTGTACTAATCAAGGATTCATAACGTGTATACCAAACGATCGTTTGCCTTACACTTTTTTATACCATTGGATATTATTGAATAAAGAAACTTTCGAATCTATGGCGAGCGGTTCAACATTCCTTGAAATAACGAAAGGCACATTTAAAAAGATAGACATATTGGTGCCCGACACAACGATTACCACTCGTTTTCACAAAGTGGCAAAGCCATTGTTCAAGCAAATCGAAAACCTGCAACAACAAAACATCCAACTACGCCAAATACGTGACCGTCTGCTCCCCCGCCTCATCAGCGGTAAATTAAAAATCAAACCAGCCGAAGAAGCTGTTTATGCATAGCTTAACAGCGATTTTTTATAATATCAACTAAAACCTAAACCCATGGCAAAAACATATATCACCAATTTTATTTCCGAAGATCAGATTGAGAAAGCGGTGATTGATGTTTTTGTTAAACAGTTAGGTTACCGGCACCTCAATTGCTTTGTGGCAGACATCACGGGGCGGTCAGCCGAAACAGAGGTTGTGATTGAGCCGCTGCTAAGGCAAAAGCTGGAAGAGTTGAACCCGCAAGCTCCTAATGAAGCTATTAGTTTTGCTGCCGAACAGTTACTAAAAACACGCGCCGACCTGTCGCCGTATCAGGCCAATCAGGAGTTATATTACCTCATGCGCGATGGTGTAAGGTATTCTATTAAAAATGCTCAGGGCCGCGAGGAACCCATCACCATCAAAGTGATTGATTTGATTGACGAGACGCAGAACGACTTTTTAATCGTGTCGCAGCTTTGGGTGCAAGGCCCATACATCAGGCGCAGGCCCGACCTTATTTTGTTTGTTAACGGCCTGCCGCTACTATTTATTGAGTTAAAAAACAGCACGGTTGCTGTCCGTAACGCTTATGATGACAACTTAACCAATTATCGTAAAGATATACCCCTACTATTTAATTATAACGCACTTTGTATACTAAGCAACGGCTTCGAAACCAAAATAGGCAGCGCGACATCGGGCTACGGCCACTTTTTTAACTGGCTACGCATCGACGATGAAAAATACAAACCCGATGTAGAACGCATTGAGCGCTATGGTGTAAGTTTAGATTATGCGGTATTAGGCCTATGCCAAAAACAACGGCTGTTAGACTACTTTGAAAACTTTCTGCTTTACTACAATGATAGCTACAAGGTAGCGGCTAAAAATCACCAGTTTTTAGGGGTAAATAATGCAACCGAAAACTTTGCTACACGCTTGCAGCACGACCGTAACAATACCGACACCGAAAACAAAGGTAAGTTGGGTGTTTTTTGGCACACGCAAGGCAGTGGTAAAAGCTTTAGCATGGTATTTTTCACCCGCAAAGTATTTAGAAAATTTACCGGCAACTTTACGTTTCTGATAGTTACCGACCGCGACGACTTGGACAAACAAATTCACAAAAACTTCATGTTTGCAGGCGCAATAAAGCAAACAGACAAAACCCAGCCAAAAAACAGCGAAGAGCTACGGGAGTTATTGCAAACCAATCGCCGTTATATATTTACGCTGATACAAAAATTCAGGTATCCGAAAGGCAAAGCGTACCCCGTGTTAAGCACTCGGAATGACATCATTGTTATTGTAGATGAAGCCCATCGCACCCAATATAAAGACCTCGCCGAAAACATGCGGACCGGCCTGCCTAACGCACAATACATGGCCTTTACGGGTACACCCCTACTCGGCAGCAAAACGCTGACGAATAATTGGTTTGGCAATACCGTTTCTGAATATAATTTCAAGCAAAGTGTGGACGACGGCTCTACGGTACCGCTATTTTACCACAAGCGCGTACCCGAGGTATTATTGCAAAACGACAACCTGGACGAAGATTTTGCCGACATTGTAAGCGACGAAAACCTGACCGAAGAGCAGCAACAACGATTGGAGCAGGATTTTGGCCAGGAGTTATCTGTACTTAAGAGCGACGACCGGCTGGAAACTATTGCCCGCGATATTGTATATCATTTTCCTCGCCGTGGATACTTAGGTAAAGGCATGGTGATAACGCTGGATAAATTTACGGCCGTACGGATGTACGACAAGGTTAGACGGCTTTGGGAAGAAGAAAAAAGGTCTTTGGTTACGCAAATTAAATCGGCCGCTGCCGACCAAAAAGAGAAAGAAAACCTCCGGCAAATACTCGATTGGATGCGAAAAACCGATATGGCGGTTATTGTGAGTGAAGAAGCCGGAGAAGAAGAAAAGTTTGAGTTGAACGGGCTCGACATCCGCACGCATCGTCAAAAAATGAAAAAGACAGATGACAACGGCAAGGATGCGGAGGATCTTTTCAAAGACCCGGATAGTTCATTGCAGCTGGTTTTTGTTTGTAGTATGTGGCTTACTGGTTTTGACGCGCCAACGGTATCTACGTTGTACATAGACAAACCTATGAAAGACCATACCCTGATGCAAACTATTGCCAGGGCCAACCGGGTAACTGATACATTAATCAACAACAAACCGAAAAAAAACGGATTGATTGTAGATTACTACAACGTTTTTAAAAATCTTAAAAAAGCATTTGCCTCATACGGCGGCGGATTTAACGGCGACGCCCCTGTAGAAGATGCCCCGGTTCAGGAGAAAGATCAGCTTTACGTTTTGTTAAGTGATGCTGTTGAACAATGTGCTCAATACTGCCTGAGCATAGGCGCCGACCTGAAAGAAATTGTTAGCGCCAATCAGGTGTTTGGTCAACTTGCGAAATTTGACGAGTATGCAGATATCATCATAGCGAATGATGACCGTAAAAAGCAATTTGCCGTTTATAATAACACAATTGAAGCGTTATATGACGCATGCCGTCCTGAAATTTTAGGAAAACGCAAAGACTACCCATTAGTAGCTGTAGTGAATTATCTGCGGCAAGTAATAGATGGTAAAGCAGAACGCGGCAATCTTGACAACGCCAAAAGGCGGATAAGCCAATTACTCGATGAAAGCATTGTAGCCAGCGAGGAGTTTAAAAACACCAAAAACGCGGCTGCCGAACCCTCTTACGGCATCAAAACTTGGAAGCAGATCGACCTAAGCAAATTAGACATAGAGAAGCTTAAAGAACAATTTAGTGATGCTACTTACAAGCACATCGAGATTGCAGATTTGAGAGAGTTTATTTCGAGCAAGTTGGATCTGATGATGTCTAAAAACGTTACCCGTCTTGGGTTTGCTCAAAAACTTCAAAACATCATTGACAGGTATAATTCAGGCGGTGCTTTAACCGAAGATTACTTTAACGATTTGATGGATTTTGTTGAACAACTGAAAGCAGAAGAACTACGAGCAACAAAAGAAGGATTATCGGAAAGCGAATTAGAAATATTTGACCTTCTGAAAAAAGAAAACCTCACAAAAGACGAAGAACAAAAAGTAAAATTGGCTGCCAAACATTTGCTTTCGCGCCTTTACGACGAAAAGCCGAAAGTACTATTGCAAGACTGGCATAAAGACCATCAAACGCAGCTCCAGGTAAAAAACGTCATTGAGGAAATCCTTGATAAAAATCTACCCGACAGCTACGACAAAATGGTTTACGACATAAAATGCAAAAACGTATTCAACCATTTATTTGTACAGGCCGCTACAGGCAACAGAGCGATGGCGTAGTCCCCCTGTAACAGCGCGAAAATGTCGCACAACCCTACGCGGCGGCTCCCGTACTCTTCTTAAAATATAACTATTGAGTAAAAAATACTCATACACAAGGAGCCACTAAACACTATCCTACCATAAATCCTTGCGCCAGTCAACCAACAATAGCAACCCACCAATCATTTCATCTACTCATTCAAAATCCCCCCAATAACTTAATAACCCAATAACCAACTCACTCACTCACTCACTCACTCACTCACTCATCCAAAATTCACTCATTAGCTTCACTTCCCCCAAAAAATATTCATCGTGCGAAATCACCAGGAACGTGCCTTCAAAACTGCGGACGGCGTTGGTGAGCACTTGCTGGCTTTGCAGGTCGAGGTTGTTGGTGGGCTCGTCGAGGATGAGCACGTCGGGCAGGTGATTGGTAACGGCCATGCAGCAGAGCAGCAGTTTCATTTTTTCGCCGCCGCTCAGGGCCGCGCAGGGGCGGTTCCAGTAAGCGGCGTTAAACTGGTGGTAGTGCAGCAGCATTTTCAGGTCGTGCTCGGGCAGGTGGCGCTGGTTATGTTGTTGCAATTGCGCTAAAACCGTGAGGTGGTTGTTAATGGCGCTGTATTCCTGATCAAGATACAGGCAGGTAAACGGTGCTTTGATAACTTGCCCCTCGCTTGGCTCCTGTAGGCCCATCAGCAGGCGCAGCAGCGTAGTTTTGCCCGACCCATTGCGCCCTGAAACCCGCACCCGCTCGCCCGACCGCAGCTGAAAGTTCACCGGCTCTGCCCACAACGGGTGCCCATTAACGATTACATTCACCGCCTGCATATCTACCAGTAATTTACCCCGGTGCAGGTCCGACCGGCGCAAATCAATCTTTAATTCATGCTGCTCTTGTACCTGGGTGCGCAGTTGTTGTAAATCGGCCGAGAGGCTGTCAAGCTTTTCGCTTTGTACAGCTTTCATTTTGGCGGTGCTTTGCTCGGCCTGGCGTTGCAGGGTGCCGGCCACAATGCGGGGCAGCGACTGGCTTTTACCGGCCGCTTTGCCCCTGGCCTCCTGCCGTTGGCGCTGTTCGGCCAGGTCGCGGGCTTTTTGTTTGGCTTGTTTCAGGGCCTTTTGCTTTTCGTCGGCCTGGGCCTGCAGGGCGGTTAGCTGCCCGTCGCGCTGGGCAAGGTAAAAATCGTAATTGCCGCCGTATGCGGTTACGCCCTGGCGGGTAAGTTCGAGCGTGAGGTCGAGCTGGTTGAGCAAAGTAATATCGTGGCTTACCACCAGTACCGTGCTTTTAGTTTGGGCAATCCACTGGTACAACAGTTGCCGAGCCGGGCCGTCTAAATGGTTAGAAGGCTCATCCAGCAAAACAATTTGCGGCTGATGGATGAGGATACCGGCCAGAAACACCTTGGTTTTTTCGCCGCCGCTCAGGTCGGCCATCGGCTGGTTAACGTCCAGGTGTTGCAATTGCCAGTAATCTAAGGCTGAATGCACGCGTTCTTCGATGTCCCAATCATCGTTCAGAGCGGTGAAATGCTGTTCGGAAGCATCGCCGTTCAGGATGGCATGCAGGGCCTGCAGCTTGCCCGCCACACCCAGTGCCTGCGCAATAGTTTGGCTGTTGTATTGGCCTAAATGCTGCGGCACGTAGTAATGCCTCCCGGAAAGCTGCACACTGCCGTCCGAGGCCTGCAGCAAACCCGCCAACACCTGCAACAGCGTAGACTTACCGGTGCCGTTGTTGCCCACCAAAGCCGCCTTTTGCCCGGCGGATATACTAAAACTAATATGTTGAAATAACACCTCCCTATCCGGGTGGGTATAACTGATGGATTGTGCGATGATACTCATAAACCACACTTATTTTAAAAACGTGATAACTGATTGAATTGAAACCGGAGGCCGCGAATAGAAACGCAACCTGATGAGCGGCAAACCGCTGCAAGATTCAGGAAAAAATTACATGGAGAAACTAAGTTTGCGCAGCAGCCCTGGGTAAAGCCGACCGCCATTAACAAATGATGACCAAAACGTGCTGCTTAGTGGCAGCGGGTGTGATGGCACGTAACCATCCGTATTACTTAGTAATTTTCACTGGTGTGGTATGAGGTGAATACTGGTGCAAAGATAGTGATTTTTTTTGAGGTGTGAGGTCGGATGTTTGAGGTCTGTTGTCGGAAGTCTGTGGGCGGGTTGTGGTATTGAGTGACGGAGGACGGTTTGGAAGTCACTGTTTTTGAAGTTACTGCTTCGTGGATGTCTTCTTTTCGCTGCCCACCTCAGCCTCTTTCGTTACATCAGGCGCATAATTTCCCAAAGCTTTCTGTAACTGCTCCTGCATTTGCTTTACCAGTATGCGTGGGCCCAAAACACGCATCTTAGCGCCGAAGCCCAGCAGTTCGCGTTCCAGTTCAAAATTGAGGATGACGCGGATACTGAAGATGCTGCCGGTATTGTCCTGGCTAAGCAGTTTTTGGCTATGGTGCAGGGGTTTGGTAATTACGTAGGGCGCGTGGGCTTTGTCCATCCAAAACACCACCTCGCAATCGCGCTGGTTGGGGCTTTTGGTTACGCCCAGGCAGTTGTTATAGTAGGTAGCCAGGTCCAGTTCGGTGTTTTCGCGGTAATCCTCAGCATGCTCTTCGATAGTCTGGATGCGGTCGAGCGCCAAGGTAAGCAGCACGCCGCGGTTGCGGTGCGTTTTACCCAACACAAACCAACGGTTACGGTACTCTTTTAAAAGGTACGGACTAAAGCAAAACGTGTTGGCCTCCCGCGCCTTAAACGACTGATAAGTAATGCACAACGTACGCTTAGCTACGATAGCTTTTCGGATAATCTCAATCCAATCCAACCCTTTCAGGTTGTCGTTTTTCTCAAAATCGATGACCGGGGCGCTATGCGTTTTTTGGGTGTAAATCTTGTCTTCCAGTTTGCTTACCATTTCGTTCAGGTCGGCAAAGTGGCTAAAGCCTTTAAACTGTTTCAGCAGGTCCGACACCTCGCCCAACACTTGCATGTCCTGGTGGTTGAGCGGTATATTGGTGATGCTGTAATCTTTTTCGCTATAAGTATAAAAGCGTTTATCCACCACTATAATAGGCGCCTCGTAACCCAGCTTGTTGCTGCGCATCATTTCCAGGTCGGCCTGCACGGTGCGACGGCTCACGCCCTTGTCAATCCCCTGGTACTCGTACAAGGCGTCCGAACAAGCTTCAATCAAATCCTCCAGCGTCCACTTTTTGTAGCGGTTGCGCAGGCAGTTGTCGATAGTTCGGTAACGGATGAGGGCATTGCGGTTAACGGGCATGGGAGGCTAATGAGTGAATTTTGAATGAGTGAATGAGTGAGTTAAGCCAATGAGACAGTGACAGAATTAATGAGTTAGTGATTATAGTCCACTAATCAAGAATAGTAAAAAAAGCATTATGAATATCAGGATTGGTATAAAAGCTGCTAGGTTCTGCTTTTCTTTGGTGTCGACGGATAGCTTGTAGTAAAACGGTATCTTATATTTTTCGCCAATATGCTTTAATATGGCAGAGCAGAACTCGTGAGCTTTAGTTTGATTGAGGAGCACATACTCTTGATGAACTGCAAAATAAAATAGCCTAACCGGGTCGTCATCGCTTTTCCGTACCACATAGGCCATAACCGCCGGCACATCTCCGTAACGCCCTCCACCATTTAACATCTCAAACTGAAACTCTTTAACATCCTTGGCATCAAAGCGAACTGGTTTTCGCCAGCCTTTTTTATATGAAAAGCTGTCCTCAGCCATTTCAATTTGCCAACTCTCTGTATAATAATGGCCTAAATAACTACAATTGATAAGATTATCTGCTAAAATAATCTTACATAGGTCATAATGCAATGTAGTGGCCAAGGTTTGGTGCGGGTTTTATTTTACCAATGATATCAATTTATTTTTTGCTACGCAAACCTGCTGCGCAGTGCGGTTTCATTTCGTGATGATGAAAACATTACAGAATGAACGATAAATGTACGAATACGCAGATGAGTGATTAATAAATGAACACTCTATTAAATCGATATGTCTTTAATGCCAATCAAAAAAGCAGTGCCTGCATTGTTTGGCCAATGGCGTTCGGGCTAATCGGCCACATTGTGGACAGGTATTTATTACGACGTCAGCCCCTTGGTTGCTTAACAGTTCTTTAGAACAATTGACAATAAAATTACTATAGCCGCCATCCAATTGAGTAAATGTTTCAGGTTCTTCGCTTAGCCATTTATTACGCGTGTACATCAAGGTCACTCGTTCACGGTCCGGATTGTCCGCTAATTTTAATAAATGTTGATGGTGTTTAAGTGCCTTCTTCTGCGTTAGCGTCAATAAACCAGCATAATGCTTTACCACATATTCGGCCAGTTCAATTTCTGAGTAACCCATTCTGCAAATGCTAAAATTCGGTAAATTCTGATTCAGACGAATTAAAATTCTAATCAATGATATTAAATTATTTTTTGCTGCGCAAATACACTGCGCAGCACCGTTTTTATTTTGTGGTGTTGAAATTAAAACACACCGTTATGGAAAAGGTAAAAATCAGCAATACTGAGTTAAGAGCCTTGGGCATTAACGACAATCAAATACTCGAAAACTTTAGCCGGGTGGCTAACGGTTTGCTTAAACACCAGGTAATGGACCGGGCCGAAATACTGGCCAACCTCGAGGCCCTGATTGCCGACCCTATGCCCTATGCACTTAAAAAAGGCGGCAAGTTTAAAAACCTGGCCGAAAGCGTAATTGAACTGCGTAAAGAAGGCAAGTTTGTAAAGCAGGAACGCGGCAACTTTAAGCTCAAGGAAGAGATTGCCGATTTCCCGGTGTATGGTTTAGAGTTTATTGAGGTGGGCGCGCTGGCCCAAATGCGTACTGCCGTGCAGTTGCCCATTGCGGTTGCCGGCGCCCTGATGCCCGATGCCCACCAGGGTTATGGTCTGCCTATTGGGGGCGTGCTGGCTACCACGGCCAATACCATTATTCCGTTTGCGGTTGGGGTGGATATTGCCTGCCGTATGTGCCTGAGTGTATTTGAAATGCCTGCCACCACCATTGATGATAAAACCGACCACCTGAAAAGCCTGCTACTCAAAAACACCAACTTTGGCATTGGCGGTACCACTAAATCGTACTTCAATACTTCGCTGTTTGACAGCAAGGTATGGAGCGAAACTAAAGTAATACGCACGCTTAAAGACAAGGCCTATGCGCAGTTGGGCACCAGTGGTACGGGCAACCACTTTGTAGAATGGGGCGAACTAACGGTGGCCGATAACGCGCTCGAAGGCGTGCCGGCGGGTACTTATCTGGCGCTGTTGTCGCACTCGGGTTCGCGCGGGTTTGGCGGTAGCGTGGCCGACCATTACAGCAAGCTGGCCATGGTGAAAACCAAGCTCCCGGCCGAGGCCAAACACCTGGCCTGGCTGGATTTGGATACCGAAGACGGACAGGAATACTGGATTGCCATGAATCTGGCCGGCGATTATGCCAGCGCCAACCACCACGAAATACACAACAAAATTGCCCGCGACCTTAACCTGCAGCCCCTGCTGCGGATTGAGAACCACCACAACTTTGCCTGGAAAGAGCAACTGGCCGACGGCACCGAGGTGATGGTACACCGCAAGGGCGCTACCCCGGCCGGGGCGGGTATACTGGGCATTATTCCGGGTAGCATGAGCACGCCGGGCTTTGTGGTGCGTGGCAAGGGCAATGCCGAAAGTATTAACTCGGCCAGCCACGGTGCGGGCCGGGTAATGAGCCGGAGCGCGGCCTTTAAAATCATCCAACGCGATTTGGTAACGGCCGAACTGAAAGACAAAAAAATTACGCTCATCGGTTCCGACCTGGACGAAGCGCCCATGGTTTACAAGGACATACACGCCGTGATGGCCGCCCAACATGACCTGGTAGACGTACTGGCGAAGTTTCAGCCCAGGATTGTGCGGATGGCAGATGCGAGGGAAAGGCCGGAGGATTAATTATATAAACTTTTTTGTATAAAATATAGATTGTGATATCTTGTCGACTGATATCTTAAAGAGGATTTAACTCAAATTAATATCTCAAACTATGGCCTTATTTGATGGAGAAAAATTGGTGTTTACACATATCGAATCAACTCGGAACTTGAGTAGAACTGACGATGAAATAAATGATAAGTATAACAAAGGAGATGTACGAATAGTTACCGAACAAGCTAGGTATCCGCTTTCATCAATACCGACAATGTTATCTAGTGGCGATTACCTACTTAATCCTGAATTTCAAAGACGCCATCGGTGGAATCAAGAACAAAAATCCAGATTGATGGAATCATTTATAATGAACGTACCTATACCGCCTGTCTTTCTATATGAAGATAGGTATGGACATTATGAAGTAATGGATGGATTACAGCGTTTGACGGCAATCAATGAATTTTATGAGAATAAATATTCATTAACGGGTCTTCAAGAATGGCCCGAATTAAATGGAAAGAAATATTTAGACTTGCCCTTACAAGTAAGAAAAGGAATAGATCGAAGATATTTATCATCTATAATTTTACTTCAAGAGACAGCTAGAAATGAGTACGATGCAAAGAATTTAAAACAACTCGTTTTTGATAGAATAAACAGTGGCGGCGTTAAGCTAGAACCTCAAGAATCTAGAAATGCAATTTTTAACGGCCCTTTCAATTTAAGATGTATAAAATTGTCAGAAAACAATTATTTCAGAGCTACATGGGGAATGCCGATTAAGCCAAACGATGCCACTGATGAAGAATTATTAAACTACGAAAGGGAATTATCAGCAAATTCACTTTTTGTTCAGATGAAAGACGTAGAACTTGTTTTACGCTTTTTTGCAAATAGGCAAAGAGAAGCGTTGATAGAAAGAAGCAATTTAGTAAATTATTTAGATAATTATTTACGATATGCAAATAAATATGAAGATTCTTTGATATCAAATCTTTCTATATTATTTCTAGACACTATCAAATTTATATACGATCTTTTAGGAAAAGGAGCGTTTCGTTTATACCGTGTAAGAAATAATAAATGGTACTGGTACAGCAAGCCAACTACCGCCGTGTATGACCCATTGATGCTTGTAGCAGCAAGGTATCTTCCCCATAAAGATAAAATACTCAATAAGAAAAATGAGATATTAAGTATTATGGAGAGATTTTACAAAGAAAATTATGACACATTTGAGGGTAGAAATACTAACCCAGGAATCGTTAAAGAACGTGAGTTAAAGTTTGAATCGTTGTTTAAAACCTTAATTTAACCATGGTTATCAACAACAAACAATTCATAAGTCAGCTTACTGGTTTAAAAAAATTGGTACAGTTTTACACGACTGAGAACAAGGTAGCCACATTAGATACAAATGAAGGTATTCCTGAAAACTATGAATTGCTTATAAAACTTACGTCACAACTAAAAGATTTTAACGTTTTAAAAAGAACATTTAATTACAATTCTTTAATAATTAGCTTGTACGGTTACTTTGAAAAATTCATAGAAGATATTATTGAGTTATATGTGGATGATTTGAATACAAGTATTAGTGATTATAATCAACTACCAGAACCGTTAATTAAAAATCATTTATCACTTTCTATTCAAATGATAAATAAAGTAGAAAGCAATAAATACCAAGGTCAACTTAGCAAAGAAACCATAATAAACAATTTACATGCGTGTATAAATACGAGGACGAGATATATTTTAAACAAAGAGGCCTTTAGACAGCATTCGTCTAATTTCCGCCATCTAACGATCACCGAAGTATTTGGTAAACTTGGTTTACCGAATATAAGCGATTTAATCTTGGATAATAAAAATTTTTATTCCTATACGATAGTTAGACTGCAGAAAACAGAAGGAGAAAAGCTCACAGCCGACGAAGCATTTGACTATATTGACGAGTTAGCAGAGCGTCGCAATGACGTTGCGCATGGTGTTTCTGGAGAAATATTGAATTTAGAAATATTATCAGATTTTATAACCTATTTTGAATTTTACAGCGCCGCAATAACAGAAGTAGTAAATCGAAACCTCCAAACCATAAAACTACTTCGGAACTCAATAAATTTAGGTGAGTTAACTGGCTGGTACAAAAATGGAATGGTGATTTGCTTCTATACTAAAAATAACCCAATAGAAATAGGAGACTATGTTTGGGGATTAAATGAGAACGGATATGTAAAATGCAGAATATTAAGTATTAAATACAAAGATAAGTTTGTAGATAGAGTTGACAAAAACGACAGCTACGATATTGGTGTCGAATTAGACGTCCCGTTGAAAAAATCTCACAAAATCCATTTACTGCCAGAAGACAACATCAAAATCGAAAAATCCTTGAATCAAGTCGTTTTATACAGCCTAAAAAAAAGCGGCAGACGTCTGATTTCAACCAACATCGTTAATGGGAAATACTATCTGTCAAAAATAAAGACAAATCATTCGCGAGCGAAAACTTTTTACAAACTACCACTTTCAAAAGTTTTTAAATTAAAAGGAAAAGCCATCAAGCCGATTGTAAATTCAAAGCAGCTTAGATTCAAGAAAACAAAAATTAAACGAAAAACTAATTACGCACATCGTCAAATTTTATTGGCACGACATCAATATTAAATTTAAGACGATAATGTCACGAGCAATCATATAACATTAGAAAGTTGTAGTTAACCGATAATTTTTTATAATCATACTCACAAACCATTCATAACCCTTTCCAGTTTACACCACAAAAAACAACAAACACTACATGGGTAAAGTATTTACCATAGCTCAGGGGCTCGAAAACTTAGGGGCATTACGCAACGGCGGGCAGGGTTCGGTATATAAGGCCAAGCGCACCGGCGAAATTGTGGTGGCGGTTAAGCTGCTGCCTACCCCTATTTATTCGGAAAGTGCCGACGATAAAAATTTCCGCAACTTCCAAAACGAGGTCGAAAAACTGAAAAAAGTAAACGAGCGCCCTACTCCCCATGTAGTTAAAATTTATAGTTCGGGTATTACCGAGAGCGGCTCGCTGCCCTACATCGAGATGGAATACATCGAGGGGCCCGACCTGGCCGAACTGCTGCAGCCCCCTCACGAACCGGTGTTTACCATCCCCGAAGTCATCAAGGTAGCCAACCAACTGGCGCTGGCCCTAAGCCATTGCCACCAGGTAAACGTTAACCACGGCGACATCAAGAGCAACAACATTAAATACAACGTAAATACCGGCAATTACATGCTGCTCGATTTTGGCCTGGCCATCATGACCGACGAGCAGCGTCGCAGCAGTCTGCGTAATGCCGGTGCCGTGGAGTTTATGGCCCCCGAGCAAAATGAGGGCGAACTGCTGCCGCAAAGCGATATTTACAGTTACGGCATTATTTTGTATGAGTTGCTGGCCGGTGTGGTACCCTTCCCGCTCAACAGCAGCGCCGCCACCGCCCGCAACCTGGTGATGCTGGCCCACATGGAAACCCCGCCCCCCGACCTGCTCGAGCTGCGCCGCCAGCACCTGCCCGATTTTTGGGATGCCGACAAGCAAAGCCGCGAAATGCAGGTGCCCGAGTGGCTGCACACCATCATTACCCGCTGTTTGCAAAAGCAACCTAACCAGCGTTTCGCCAACGGCAGCGAGTTGCACCAGGCCATCCAGGCCCAGCATAGCGCCCTCACCATTAAAAGCGATACCGAAAAATCGCTGGTGCTGCAAAGCCAAAACGACAGCCTAACCAACCTGCTGCTGCAACAGCGCGAAAAAACCATGCGCTTTGAGCGCGAGCTCACCGAGGCCAAACAAGCCCTCGCCCGGAAAGAAAGCGAACTGGCCGCCCTGCAGCAAGGCCGTCCTGCTGCTGCCAACGGTAACAGCAACGCAACAAACACCGCCGGTCTGCCGCCGCTTATTCAGCCCAAGCAACAAGGTTTATCAACCACCACGGCCATTATTTTAGGTTTTGTGCTGATTGCCTTGGGCGTTTACGCCGGTTACAAATGGATTCCGGGCAAATCGGCCGACAGTGCCCAAACCGAAGCTACTACTGCTAAGCGTAAATTAGATACCACCCGCGACGGTAAACCCATCATTACCCGCGCCTACGTGCAACCGCCCAACTTGGAAAACCCTGGTCCGGATGCAGGCAAGGCCTTCACCGTGTTTGCCGATTACGCCTATTTCCACAACGAACCCAACGCCGAAAGCAAGCGCAAAGCCAACCTCAACAAATGGAACAAAGCCCGCCTCGTAGCCCAAGACGACCAGAACGGCTACATCTACGTCGAGTTCACTAATCGTAAAGGTCAGGTAAGTAAGGGATGGTTAGATAAGAAGGATTTATTGAGGATTAGTGATTGAGAAGGTAATGTGTGAATGAGTGAGTTGCGAATGAGGAAATAAACAATACCTGTCATTTCGAACGATAGAGAGAAATTTTGATACTTGCGATACGCTTGAGTTGGCGCGTTTAAAAATTGAGTTTGTGAGCATAAACTTACTTCGCCTCCTCATTGCCGGAGAGGCTACTTCTTTTGTCTTGGAAACAAAAGAAGCAAAAATTCAAGTCACCTCCCACTTGCTTCTTCGCCGCGCAGGGCCATTGCGCTGCAAAGCCGTGCTGCACCGCAGGCTGTTTATATTTTACCCCTGCTTCGCGCTCTTGCCTACGCTTCTGCAAAATCTAAAAGGCCTTTTCCAGCGCTCGTGGCCACCATATGCTGCCCAGCTTTCGGCCGAAGCTGGGAAGGTTGACAGGCAAAAAGCGCCTTAGCCCGCTAAAGGGGAGCCTTTGAATAGTAATAGTCAGAAACTTCCCCTTTAGGGGGCTGGGGGCTACGCTGCCGCAAGCCTCCTGGCTTGTGGCCCGCGGACAGGTATCAAACTATTCCAACCACTTGATAAGCAACCCCGCTAATCAAAAACTCACCCTTCAACGGGTGGGGGGCAACCACAAGCCAGGAGGCTTGCGGTAGCAAAAAATTACTGGCTATTGAATTAGCCCAAATTCTGGTAATTAAAGCTGATATTCAATTCTATAAATTCCTAAAATTCTGATTCAATTCCGGTTCAGACGAATCAATAGGCGTGATGCTATCCTTAAAATCAAACAAAATTTTAAAGAACCATCATCCTTTTTTCGTGTTGATTAATAAAATCTACGACTTATGAAAATTCCATTTAAAAGTAATAACAATCAAACACTCATCATTACAGCAGTGACTTTGGTGACCGCTGCGGCGGCGGCATTGGCTTATTTGTTTGCCACCGACTCTGGCAAAGAAGCGCGCAAGCAGTTAGAAGACAAGGTAGAAGAAGGCAGCGAGCATGCACAGGATTACCTGGAAGCAAAAGCCCATCACCTGAAAAAGAAAAAAACAGACCTGCACGAGCTGGAAGAAATAGTGAAAGACTTGTAGTAACAGTGTTTTCTTGCGAATAAACAAAAAACGCTCAACAGTTTTGAAAGACCTGTTGAGCGTTTTTTTATTTTAAGGTTAAACTTTTACTTATGCATTAGCGACCAACCTGCTGGTGCTGCGGTACAAATAGTTGCTAAAAATATGTCTGCGGGCAAAGCGGCCCGGCGAGTCGGCGTTGATAAACTTCACGTATACGGCTTTAGGCACATCGAAATATTCATAAGTATTACCATCGGTAAAGTTTACGGTTAGCACCTGGCGCTGGTATTCAAAATCTTCGATGGCGGCCGTGGTGGTGGTCAGGGTGTAATCGGCAAAAGTTTGGGCAAGTGTTTCGGGCGCTATACTTACTAAAAAGTGATAGGCCTCAATCATGGTCTTGCTTTTTTCTTCGGCTTCCGTTCTAGCGGCTTCATCCTGAAAACGGTCGGGGTGCCAGGTTTTCATCAGGTTGCGGTAAACGGTTTTCAGTTCCTGCAAGGTGGCATCTTTAGTAACACCCATCAATTTACGGTAATCAACAATCTTTTTCATGGTTCAGTTCGCTCTCTTAGTATGGCAGAAAGCAGTAACATCACCCCCTCCGCTTTACGCGGGGCAAAGGTACAGATTATCAGCCGGTTTTCGTGATGGTGACAGTAAAAATAAGAGCATACCAATTCCTTATAAATAATATTATTATATAAATATATTTATATAATAATACACCATCCCCTACCCGCTCATAAACAACAGGAAAAAGATCTCCCAGATGCTCCGCCAAACGGAATAAAAAGTTTTCCTGCACGGATTCGAACCACAATCTTCTGAACCAAAATCAGACGTGCTACCGTTGCACCACAGGAAATTATAAAGCGGCCGATGCAAGACTCGAACTTGCGACCAATTCCCATTAAACAGGGAATCCCTATTACCAACTCAGGCAATCGGCCTAACATGTAGAACTTAAAGGACTTGAACCTTTAACCATCACTGTATAAGGGTGCCGCTCTCACCAATTGAGCTAACGTTCCGGCTGTAAAAAAGTAGGGTAACCCGGACTCGAACCGGGAGTCTCCACATCCCAAATGTGGTAATCTGACCAGTTGATATACTACCCTCAAAATGCCCTTAAAACAAAAATCCCCTTAGATTTATCTAAGAGGATTTTGAATATCTTGTTATGTTAAGTCAATACATACCCATTCACCTCTGACAAATCAGTTGCGGCAATTGTACCTGTATTGTTGTTGCTTTCATGCTACAATAATAGGTATTATTTATAAATAACCAAAATATATTTATTTTTTATGGCGTAAACATTTTTACCACCTGTGGGTTCTGCGCATCCATAAACATTTTAGCTCGGCCAAAGAGGCAAATCTTTCCTATCCGGTCAAATACGTTGTGTTCACCTTTGCTGTTCCTTAAAATTTCATCTTTACATATGCCACTTTGATGATTGTTTTCAATGTACTCCCAGTAACGCTCCAGGTCATCTTTAAACACTATTGTAAATGCCGGTTGAGAATACTCTATTAAGTAATTTCCATCCTCTTGAGTAAGTGGCGTAAAATCGGGGGGCCAATGGTATATTTTATCTAAAGTAGATTTTGCTTCCTTTTCGACATCAGCAACTGTTTCGGGAAAGTAAACTACTGTACCATATTTGAATACTGCAATTTGAAGATTATTACCTGTGTAGTATTTAGCTGCATCCATTATTTGGCTATGGCTTATAGGCGTATTCGGCCGCCATTGCGGTACAGGCGGAAAACCCACTTTAGGCTTAGGTTTTGGTTTGAACAAATTGCTTAGAAATCCCATAATTTATTGCAATATCGCAAATTTATAAAACTCCTCTACTTCGAAGTGTTCGTTCTTCACTATAAACATTCTACCTCTCGCTTGTTAGTGTGCAACTGCTTTGCTTACTAAAATGTATAAATTTAGCTTTGACTTTCTCAGCCTAAGTTCAGACTAAACTATAAACGGAGCACTCGGACATAACACTCAAAATAATCGCCGCTCTTTTAATCTACCTTAAAAACTACCGAAGTAGCATACGGCATTGAAGCAGGACAAGTCACTACCAAACCCTCGGCCGATTGTTTCCAATCAAGCTTACCCTGGTAACCAAGCAGGCTCACATCTTTGACGGGTTGTTTTAAAAGCCTGGCATCCGTACCTAACGATTTAATGGTTAGTTGCTTACCGGCTTCGGGCACAACCATGCTCAACACGTAAAGTGCGTTGTTTTTACCCACCGTGAAGCGGAAATCGCTGCTATCAAACTTAAAATTGGCCTGACTACGGCCGAGCTTGCCGCCCGGCAGCATCCTGAGTTTACCGTTTACCTGTTCGCCCTCGCCCGGTATGGTCCAGGCATGGCTGCCATAAACGGCCTCGCCGTTTCGGCGCATCCAAACGCCTACTTCTTTCAGCATTTTCTGGCTTTCGGGATTAAGCGAACCATCCGGCATTAACGATATACAAATACAGGCGTTACCATCGCGGGCAATGGCTTCGGTAATGTATTTAATCATCATGCCCGAATCGTAAGTAAAGCCCGGCTCGTAAAACCAGTCGCCTACGGGTACTTCGGCAATCCAGGGCTGGTCGGTTTTAATTTTGGCAGGAATGCCGAATTCTTCTGTCGTCACCGTGCCGTTGGTTTTATCCCTGAATTTTACCACGCTGAAAGTATTTACCTTACCACGGCGTGTTAAAGTGCGGTTGTAAAAATCGGCTATTACCCGCTGCATAGCATCTGCTTTATAACCGGTACCAGTACCGTTGCCAGTAAACGGCCCTTGCACGGTGCCATCGGTATAAATAAAATCGGGATCATAATGTTGTACGACATCTTCCATGCGCATGGCCCAGTTGGTGGCATACCATTTATCATAAGCCAAATGTTTAGAGAATATACCCTGCGCCGGTGGCGACCAATCGGTATGCGCGGCTGCTTCTACACCTTTGTATTCGCGCAGGTCTACACCATATAATAGTTTTGGGTCCAGCCCCTGCCACCATTTGCCTTTACCGTCTTGCAGGGTCAGATTGCCATCATAAGGTTTGCCTTTGTACGCTCCTGAAGTGTCGCTGCCAAAAGCGGTTTGCCACCACCACCAGGTGTACTCATGGTGAAACGTAACGCCAAATTTGATACCCCCGGCGCGTGAGGCCTTGGCCCATTCACCAATAATATCGCGCTTGGGGCCAACGTTTACCGAGTTCCAGGGTTGATATTTGGAGTTCCACATATCATAGTTGTCGTGGTGCACACCTTGTATCATTAAAAATCGGGCACCTGCATCTTTGTAAATCTGGGTAAGCTTTTTGGGGTCGAGCTTGTTGGGGTTCCAGTTGTGTAACACCTCCATGTAACCGGCTTTAGACGGATGACCATATTTTTTAAGGTGGTTGGCGTAGGCTTTAGTGCCCTGAACATACATGCGGCGTGCATACCAGTCGCCGCTCTCGCCCGAGGCCTGCGGACCAAAGTGTACCCAGATACCAAATTTGGCATCGCGTAACCACTGCGGTTCGCCGGGATAATTTTCTTCAATGGATGCCCAGGTGGGTTCAAACGGACCTTTGGCTACGGGAACATCCAGTTTAACTTCATTGAAAGAATCAGCATTGCCCATGGGCACACTGTTTAAAGGTTGCTTTTGAGGCCCGGCCGGGAGCGGTGCATGTTGCGAGCGGATATTTTGAACTTTTTGCTGCGCAAAGCTATTTGCCGTAAATAAACCAGCCAGTACAAACAGAGGAATTGATTTAATCATCAATATAGATTTTCGGATTTGTGAAGATGAGTGGTAAAAGTATTTGCAAGTACTTATAGGATTTTGCAATAATCCGACTTTTTGTTGTAATAAAGCTTCTTTATTACCAATGAGCTAATTTGAGCCAATGAATGGATGAGTGAATTTGCGAATGAGTGAGTTGAAAACAATGAGAGATTTATTGAATTAGTGAATTGACTGTTGCTTCACACACCGGCTAACTTATTCACTCATTCACTCACTCACTCTTTCACTAATTGGCATTAAGCCGATTTATATCTTAATTCGATTAAACAAAAAAATTTAAAAAAATTTAAAAATAATTTTTAC
>CAJYSL010000380.1 GCA_913777515.1 uncultured Mucilaginibacter sp. | reverse complement strand
CAAGTTTAACAGCTGTAAAAGCTTAAACCATCATGAATAACACAGACGGTAAAGTGGCCATGGAAAATAAAGGTGCAGGCAGGATTTTGATTGTAGATAATTACGACTCGTTTACCTACAATCTGGTGCATTTAATTAACGAATTAGGTTTGGAGTGTGAGGTGTGGCGTAACGACCAGTTTAAGCTGGAGGATATAGCGCAGTTTGATAAAATCATTTTGTCGCCGGGACCGGGCATCCCGTCCGAGGCTGGTTTGCTGTTGGATGTGATTAAGGCGTATGCGCCCACCAAAAGTATATTTGGCGTGTGTTTAGGTCAGCAGGCCATTGCCGAGGTTTTTGGCGGCAGCTTGTATAACCTAAGCCGTCCGATGCATGGCATCGCAACGCCCGTTAAAGTAACCGATACTGCCGAACCCCTGTTTGTAGGTTTACCTGAGCAGATTAACGTAGGGCGTTACCACTCGTGGGTGGTTTCGAAAGAAGATTTGCCCGATGACCTGGTAGTTACCGCCATCGACGAAAAGGATGATTCGATTATGGCTCTGCGTCACAAAACATTGGATGTGCGTGGCGTGCAGTTTCACCCCGAATCGGTACTTACCGAGTATGGTAAAGAGATGATGCGCAACTGGTTAAATATATCAGCAAACAGCTCTGAAGAAAAACAGGCGGCATCTGCAGAAGAAAAATTATATTAAATATATTAGTTGGCCTCCTGCTTTGCGTTTAGTATAAGTGGGGGTGATGATTTATGACGATATTAGATAAAATAGTACAGCGTAAAAAGAAAGAGGTCATCGCATCAAAGATGGTAACCTCTTATACGCAATTAGAAGAGCGCGAATTATTTTTAAGAGAGCCTTTGTCTTTTCGCGATTTTTTGCTCGACCCGGCACGCACCGGAATTATTGCTGAATTTAAGCGCAAATCGCCATCTAAAGGTATTATTAACGACGAGGTTAAAGTACGCGAGGTAACCAAAGCTTATGAGCATGCAGGCGCTTCGGCATTATCAGTTTTAACCGACCGTAACTTTTTTGGAGGTAGCAAAACCGACTTGCTTACGGCTGCACGGTTTTGTTATGTGCCTATTTTGCGTAAGGATTTCATGATTGACGAATACCAGATTGTGGAAGCCAAGACCCTGGGTGCCGATATTGTATTGCTGATAGCGGCTATACTTACGCCGGCCGAAATCAAGCAGTTTGCTGCCCTGGCCAAGAGCATTGGGCTTAACGTACTGCTTGAGGTGCATAACTTGGAAGAACTGGAGCGCAGCCTGGACGATAATATAGATGCCATAGGTGTTAACAACCGTAACCTGGCCGATTTTACCGTATCAGTCGAGAACTCGTTCCGGTTGGTAGAGCATATCCCGGATAGGTTTTTGAAGGTATCAGAAAGCGCCATCAGCGACCCGGAAACCATCAAGCAATTAAAAGCAGTTGGTTTTAACGGCTTTTTGATAGGCGAAAACTTTATGCGCCAGGCCGACCCAGGTGCCGCTATGGAAGCATTTGTAAGTGAATTGAAATAGATATTTGTCAGGTGAAGAGAAGCCGCTTGATACATGAAATGGCTTCTCTTTACTAAAATCTTATCTTTGCAACCGTGAGTGAAAGAACCATTTTAAAACTGCAGTTGCCTACCGACCCACGCTGGGTAACCAACGTGGTTGAAAGCAATATTGAAGAAATATTAACCGACCATGCTTTTTGTGAGCAAAAGGCAGCCAGCAACGCCATTACGTTGATTGTGCAAAATCCTAACCTGAGCGATTTGGTACAGGAGATGGCTTTGCTGGTGCAGGAAGAAATGGACCATTTTAAGCGGGTGCACGATATTATTTTAGCGCGGGGCTACGTACTCGGTCGCGAGCGTAAAGATGACTACGTAGGCGAACTGCTTAAGTTCATGAAAAAGGGGGGCAGCCGCGAAGAGCAGCTGATAGACCGCCTGCTTTTTGCCGCCATGATAGAGGCCCGTAGTTGCGAACGCTTCAAAGTATTATCAGAAAATATTAATGATGCCGAACTGGCTGCTTTTTATCATGAACTGATGATTAGCGAAGCCACTCATTATACCACCTTTATACGCCTGGCAAAAAAATACGCGGGCAAAATTGACGTAGACAGCCGCTGGAGTGCCTTTTTAGCGTATGAGGCAGAGGTAATTAAAAACTACGGCAAAAAGGAAACTATACACGGCTAAGTTATTGGTAATCCCGGCAACGTAAACTAAGCCGGACTGGTAGGGTTGGGTATGCAGCCTGCCACGTTTTCGAGGTAATTTTTCATCATTTCTAAATCCACGACGTCGTTAATAAAGCCTATATACATATCGGGCCGCACAATGAGCGCTTTGCTTTGCCCGGTTTTTATCTCGAATGCATCAAAAACTTGCTGGTTTTTTACGGATGGCGGCAGGTGATAAAAATTAAGCCAACCGTTGTAATTCTGCGTAATCCATTTAGCCAGACTAAACACATACAATTCCTGCAGTTGCCCCATGGTAATTAAGGTAAAGCCGGGTTTGCTGCACCAGGTATGTAAGTCGGTTTGCTGCTGTTTTTTTTCGTCGTATATTTTTAAATAGCGCAGTCGGTCACCAGCTTTAATGGTAGTTAACTGGCTTAAATGCAGGTTTAAGCTGCTATGGGTGTAGCTGATGCCGGTTTGCGATACGCGTTTAAAAAATTTAAGCCTCAGGGCTTCGTTTTGCCATGCCTTTCGTAATAGTATCGGCAATAGCCACTTTTTAGCCAGCCTGGCCCATAAGCTGTTTGACGTAATTACCTTAAATGCCCGGTCGGTGCTTTGTAGTAAATCTTTAGCTACCGGTATGCGCTCGGCAGCGTAGCTATTCAATATCTCTGGTTTTAATTTATGTTGGATGACTCCTGCCAGTTTCCAGGCCAGGTTGTAAGCATCCTGCAGTCCGGTGTTCATGCCCTGCCCGCCAATGGGAGAGTGAATGTGGGCGGCATCGCCAATTAAGAAGCAACACCCCAGGCTAAACCTACCCGCCATGCGGTGATGCAGCTGATAAGTGGTGAACCAGGTGCAATCCAAAACAGCCGGGTTATTACCGGTTAGCTTTTTTAAAGCAGGCATTACATCAGCCAAAGTAAGCTCTGGTTTAGAACCCCACTTTGGCGCAATATTCCCTACAATGCGACAAGCGCCCTGGCCCGGCATCGGGAAAAATGCGGCAAAATCTCTGGACGCTAAATAAATATTAATCCGTTTTTCGTTACCGGGCATAATTACGTCGGCCAGGTAAAAGCGGTTGGGGTAGGTGTCGCCGTTAAAGGGTATCTGTAACTGTTTTCTTACTTGGCTATGGGCGCCGTCTGCCCCAACAAGCCACTGGCAGGTTAGCGTGTATTGCTGTTCGCCGTTATTTAGGGTCGCCTTAACTTCACCCGGCTGCTGTTGCAGGTCGGTTAAAGTGGTATTCCAGTATACCGGGCAGCTTTTATCGGTTAGATAATTAAGCAGCGTACGTTCGTTTTTATTTTGCGGATAGATATGCACAAAGGGGAAAGGCGTTTCGTCCTGCCCTGTATTTCGGATGTCAAAACCGGCCTTTTGCTCGCCGTTATCATAAAGGCTGATATCTTTGGCCGGAAAGCCTTCTGCAATCACCGCATCAGCAATGCCTAATTGCCGGTAAATTTCTAAAGAGCGTGCCTGTACCGCCAGCGCTCTTGACTGGCGGGTTGGCCCCTGGCGGTTATCAATAATAACCGGTTGCAGGCCGTAGCGCAGTAATTGTGCAGCCATCATCAAACCTGATGGCCCGGCGCCTACAATTAATACCTGGGTTGGGCTTTGAGCAACAGGTGTCATATCCAAATATCCTCAAAAATATCGGGCTGATGAATTAAGTAAACCAGTAAATAATGGCTATTGGTATATCTGTTCTGATCAGGCTTTATATAACAGAAAAATAACCGGGCGTTTGTGCAAATCAGGTTGTTGCTTTTTCCACTGGGCAACGGTTTGGGTTTGTACCATTTCATCGGGTGCTGTAAGGTTGCAGGCAATGCATAAACGTGTAGCCGGTTTGCAAACCTTTAATACCTCATCCAACAACTGGTTATTGCGGAACGGTGTTTCGATAAATAACTGTGTCTGGCCAAAGCGTTCGGCCTGGCTCTCTAACTCTTTGATGCGTTTGCTGCGTTGGCCTTTATCAATAGGCAGGTAACCATGAAAGGTAAAACTCTGCCCGTTAAAGCCTGAGGCCATCAGCGATAATAAGATAGAACTTGGCCCCACCAAAGGAACTACCTTAATCCCCCGGCGATGTGCTTCGGCTACAATGTCTGCCCCCGGGTCGGCTACGCCCGGGCAACCGGCCTCGCTCATTAAACCCGCATCGCGACCAGCCGCCAAACCACTAAAAAAGGTGGCAATGTCTGTACTGCGCTGGTGCTTACCGTAATCGTGTATAATGAGCTGATTTTGCGGAGTGGTTAAGCCGGCCTGCTTTAAGAACTTGCGGGCAGTCTTTTCGTTCTCTACAATATACTCGGTAATCTGGTTAATGGTTTGTACCAGGTAGGGTGTAAATGATTGGGCCGCGGCATCATCAGCAAGCGGAACCGGTATTAAAAAAAGTGTTCCGGCGGGCATGTTGCAAAGTTGGCTTTTTTATTTTTAAATTAGGTTAAACAATAACATAGTTGCGTATGAAATCACTGAGCAAAGATTGGTTTATAGAGGG
>CAJYSL010000379.1 GCA_913777515.1 uncultured Mucilaginibacter sp. | reverse complement strand
TGATAGATAAACACAATTATCACACCTTTCAGCCGCTACTTTACCAGGTAGCCATCGGCGCTATTGAGGCAGATGCGATTGGCTTTCCTATTCGCCGTATTTTTACCGGCTTCAAAAACTTTGCCTTTCACATGGCCGAAGTGCAAAAAATAAATGCCGAAGCCAATACCATCAGCACATCTTTAGGCGACATCCATTACAATTACCTGGTGATAGCTACAGGCGCCAATACCAATTATTTCGGGAACAAAGAGATTGAGCATTTTACAATGCCGATGAAAAACATTCCGGAAGCTTTGAATATCCGCAGTGCAGTTTTGCAAAACCTTGAAAAAGCAGCCGTAACGGCCGATAAAGCTGAACGCGATGCCTTGCTAACCTTTGCGGTGGTAGGAGGTGGACCTACCGGTGCCGAGTTGTCGGGGGCACTTGCCGAGATGCGTAACAATATGCTTTGCAAAGATTTCCCGGAATTGAAGCCAGAGGACATGAAGGTTTACCTGGCCGAAGGAAAGCCGAAGCTGATTGCGGCCATGTCTGAACAGGCATCGGTAAAAGCCAAAGAGTTTTTAACCGATATGGGCGTTATCATTTATAATGATGTGCACGTCACCAGCTACAACGGTGACGAACTAAAGATTGACAACGGCGTAACTGTGCGTACCAAAAATGTATTTTGGGCAGCAGGAGTGAAGGGCGAAATGCCTGAGGGTATACCACAAGACATTATTGTACGTGGTGCCCGTATCCAGACCGACGATATTAGCCGGGTAAAAGGCTATCAAAACGTTTTTGCAATTGGTGACGTGGCCGCCATGATTACTCCTGACTCGCCTGAGGGGCATCCTGGTGTGGCACCAGTAGCCATACAACAAGGCGCACATCTGGCTAAAAATATCATCAGCATCATCAAAGGGCAAAAAACGGAGCCTTTTAAATATCACGACAAAGGTTCGTTGGCTACTATCGGTCGCAACAAAGCCGTTGCCGATTTAGGTAAATTCCATTTTCAGGGCTTTTTTGCCTGGCTCATCTGGCTGTTTGTACACGTAATGTCATTAGCCGGGTTCAGTAATAAACTGGTTGTTTTTTGTAACTGGGTAATCAACTATTTTACTAAAAATACTGACAACCGGTTAATTATCCGTTATTTCAATAAAGAAACCATGATGACCGAACCAGTCGCCAAATAATTTGCCATTTTATTACTGAAAGAAGTATTAAACTTTTAATTAATTTGTGTTAACAAAATGAGAAATATGTTGTTGCAAGATTAATACACAACTAAAACTCAAATCATGGCAACAAATTTCAATCCTGAACATAGCGAAGGCCCGGTGGCCAAAGCTATTGAACAGCAAACGGCCAAGTTACCATCAGACCTGTTTTTATGGGCTGCATTAGGTTCGATGACTGCATCAGCAACGCTGAAAGTTTTGAAGAAAGACAAAACCGCTTTATTTGTTGGGCAGTGGGCAGCACCATTCTTGCTGTTGGGCCTATACAACAAATTAGTAAAATTGGAAGGTAGCGACTGAGAAATGTCGACAAAAAATAAAGCCGGTTAAAGTAAAGTTTAACCGGCTTTGTTATTTATTGCTGTAAATTACGGCTGCTAAATGAGCTTAACGCCCATATGATTAATCCAATAATAACGGCCAGTACAATGCCGAATATAAAACCTCCTTTGAAGATATCTCCAATAAGGTTGCAGCCTGACAGACTAAAAATTATGACGAATGCCGTGAGGGAATAAAATAGTTTTAGCATAGCAGATGTGAAATTGATGTACTTTAAATACAATTTCACAACTAATTGGTTTGAAAGAAAGGCACACACTATTGAGTCACACCAAAACTAACCCTGATTAAAAACAAAATAATTACTGTCGGCCAGGATTAAAATCTTTTGCCATATAATCAGCAATGGTTTGATCGTTTACATCGGTGCTGTGGCTAAAGGCGTTGATGATTGACTGCCGGTCGGTATTCGTCCTGTTTTGGCTTAGCTTCTTTTTACCTTGCAGTTCGGTAACCGTAATCTTAAACATCACGATTCCTTTGCACAACTTCAGCTTATAATCGAGTGGGAGATTCGCCCACTGCTTTAAGTACTCCGTATCATAAGACGTGATCATGCGCTCAAGCTCGCTTAGCTGTTGCTGCTCATCTTCAATGAGTTGAACGTCACCATAGGCATGCACAGCAAGGTAGTTCCACGTGGGGACGTTTAATTCCTTTTCGTAAAGTTTAGGGGCAACGTAAGCGTGCGGTTCGGTGAAGATGACCAACGATTTCCCTTTTAGTAAATCGGCAGACTGATGATTAGCTTTAGCGAGGTGGGAAGAGATGATGACTTGCTCTTCTTGCAATTCTATCACGAAAGGCAGGTGAGTAGCTACCGGCAAACCATCGGAGACATTGATAAGCGTAGCGAAGCTGTAGCGCTGCATAAATTGTACAGCTTCGCTTATGTTATCAATGTTAAAATGCTTGGGGATGTACACGTTGATGTGCTATTACAAACCTTGCAAAATTTGCTGCAATACTGCCTGGGCAGCCCAAACACGGTTGCCAGCTTCGTGTATTACTGCCGAATGCGGACCATCCAATATCTCGTCTGATAGTTCGAGGTTGCGGCGCACCGGCAAACAATGCATAACTTTAGCGTTATTGGTTTGCTGCAGACTTTGGTTGGTCAACATCCAATCGTCATAAGTTCCAACACCCGGCATTTCGCCGTATGGTTCAAAGGCCGACCAGTTTTTTACGTATACAAAGTCGGCATCTTTCAATGCTTCCTGCTGGTTATGCATTATAGTTGCGCCTTCGGTAAATTCTGGGCTCAGCTCATAGCCTTCAGGATGAGTAATTACAAAATCAACGTCAGCACGGCACATCCATTCGGCAAATGAATTAGGTACCGCCTGAGGTAACGGTTTAATATGCGGTGCCCAGGTCAAAACTACTTTGGGCCGTTCAACGGTTTTAAGCTCTGTAATCGTAATTAAATCGGCCAAGCTTTGCAGCGGGTGGCGGGTGGCCGACTCCAGGCTTACTACGGGCACACCACAAAACTCTACAAATTTATTAAAGATGGTTTCGCTGTAATCTTCCTCGCGATTTTTCAAACCCGGAAAAGAACGTACGCCGATAATATCTACATACTGACCTAAAACAGCAGCGGCTTCGCGGATATGCTCTACCGTGGTACCATTCATTACGGCGCCATCCTGCAACTCCAGTGCCCAACCTTCTTTATCAATATTCAGCACCATTGCATTCATGCCCAAATTGAGCGCTGCCTTTTGGGTGCTCATGCGAGTGCGCAAGCTTGGATTTAAAAATACCAATCCTATGGTTTTATTTTTACCCAATTGCTGGTTAGCATATGGGTTTTGCTTTAGTGCTAAAGCCTCGGCTACCAAGGCGTTTATATCGGTAACATCATGTACGGATGTAAATTGTTTCATGCTTACTTCGTATGCTGCCTCTAAACGGCTATATTGATGGTTATGCTATTGCCGGGACTGGTTTTAAGGTGGCAGCGAAGGCCTCTAAAAACCGGTCGGCATGAGCCTGGGTTAAATTTAATGCCGGCAGTAAGCGTACCACGTTAGGTTTGGCTTCGCCGGTAAATATGTGATGCTTGTACAGCAGGTCTTTGCGCACGTTAGCCAGTTCGGCAGGTAACTCAATGCCTATCATTAAACCGCGACCCCTTACTTCTATAACCTGGTCAAATTTCTTCAGCTCGTCAATCAGATATTGGCCGACAGTCGCTGCGTTTTGCATCAGGTTATCCTGCTCCATTACCTCAAGCACCGCTAATCCAGCTGCACACGCTAAATGGTTGCCGCCAAAAGTGGTACCTAACATACCATAAGCCGGTTTTATTTTAGGCGATATGCTGATACCGCCAATCGGAAAGCCATTACCCATGCCCTTAGCCATGCTGTAAATATCTGCATCAACGCCCGCGAAATCGTGCGAGTAAAATTTACCGGTACGGCCATAACCGCATTGTACCGAATCTGCTATAAACACGGCGTTGTGCTCGTCGCAAAGCGCCCGGATTTTTTGCAGAAAGCTTTCGGTAGCTACCTGAATTCCACCCACACCCTGAATACCTTCGATGATAACCGATGATATTTCGTTTTCGGTAAAAGCTTGCTCCAGTGCTGCTTCATCGCACCAAGGCAAAAAGATGATGTTATCAGTCTCATTTACGGGCGCAACAATTTTAGGGTTGTCGGTTGCGGCAACAGCCAGGGATGTACGCCCGTGAAACGCTTTGTGAAAAGCAATTACTTTCTTTTTACCGTTATAAAACGATGCCAGTTTAAGGGCATTTTCGTTGGCCTCGGCTCCAGAATTGCACAAAAACAATTGGTAATCAGTTTTGCCTGATACCTGACCTAATTTTTCGGCCAGTTGTTTTTGCAGCGGAATTTCTATCGAATTTGAATAGAAACCTATTTGATGTAATTGGTTTTCCAATCGTTCAACGTATCGGGGATTAGTATGACCGATAGAAATAACGGCATGACCGCCATACATATCCAGATACTCAGTGCCCTGAGCATCATAAACCAAACTGCCAACACCCTTTACAATCTCAATCGGATTAATCGGGTAAACATCAAATAAATTCATTGTGCAATGAAGTTTGTGGTAAAAATATATAATTAAAACGCTACGGCTTTTAATTTAAGGCCCATAGTTTCTTCTAAGCCAAAAAGTAAATTCATGTTTTGTACTGCCTGCCCCGACGCACCTTTCAATAAATTATCCATAATGCTGATGATGAATAATTTATTGCCTTTTTTCTGCACCTGGATAAAGCACTTGTTAGTGTTTACAATTTGCTTTAAATCAATGTTGCGGGTGGTTACGTGGGTAAATGGATGACCGGCGTAGTAGTCGCTGTATAACTTTACTGCCTCGTCTGCGCTTAAGTCACTGTCCAGATACATCGAGGCTATGATGCCGCGGGTAAAATCGCCGCGGTAGGGTATAAAGTTGATGGCCTGGCCAAAACCAGGCTGCAGTTGCTTTAAAGATTGCCCAATCTCGTTTAAATGCTGATGGTCAAAAGCTTTATAAATAGATAGGTTATCGTTGCGCCAGGTAAAATGCGAAGTTGGCGACAAGCCCTGTCCGGCACCGGTAGAACCGGTGGTTGCAGCAATATGTACTTCGCTGTTTAACCGACCACTGGCTGCCAATGGTAGTAATCCCAACTGCAAACAGGTAGCAAAGCAACCCGGATTAGCAACATTAGCGGCTTGTTT
This sequence comes from uncultured Mucilaginibacter sp., assembly GCA_913777515.1. GTDB lineage: Bacteria > Bacteroidota > Bacteroidia > Sphingobacteriales > Sphingobacteriaceae > Mucilaginibacter. The sequence continues at coordinate 7,947 of CAJYSL010000379.1, read as the reverse complement.
GATAGCATCGCGGTTTAACTCCGGCAAGCCGTAAATAAATTGCCGTGCGGCACTACTATCCCGATAGGATATAGATGCCTTGTCCTGCAATCTAAAATCCTGACTCAGGTCAATAATTTTCACCGTATCCGGAAACGGATTAGCCTCTAAAAACTTGCGGGCATCGCCATGGCCAACACATAAAAACAAAACGTCTACATCGGTCGATAACTCACCCGAAAACTTCAATTCGGTATCGCCAAAAAGGTCGGTATGCACCTGGTAAACATAGTTACCCGCGTTGCTGTTGCTGTGTACAAATGCGATGTCTACCTGCGGATGGTTAAGCAATATGCGTAACAACTCGCCGCCGGTATAACCCGCGCCGCCAATAACGCCTGCCTTTATTTTTGCCATCATATTAACTGAGGTCAATTTTATAAGTTAAAAATCCGTCGTGAGGGTCATACTGCTTAAAGCCAATGCCCTCGTAAACGCTTTGTGTTGTTTGATTATCGTGTGCTGTTTCCAGTTTCAAGAATGTTGCGCCGTCTTTACGGGCAAAATTCATGGCTGCTTCAATGAGTTGCTTGCCTATACCTTGTTTACGGTAACCGGCATCAACAAACAAATCATTCAGTATCCAATTTTTGGACATTCGCCCCGACGAGAAAGTGGGATACAATTGTGTAAATCCAACCGGAACTGACTTTCCTTCTTCGTTTAACAATGCTGCAAGTATTACCGACTCATTGTTGCTCAAACGCTCCGTCAGAAACTTTCGAGCACCTGTAACGTCAGATTCTTTTTGATAGAACACCCGATAACTGTCAAACAACCTCACCACAAGCTCAATATCATTGAGTTTAATGAGTTGTATGTCAATTACTTTTTTCGGGTCTTCTATCATTATATGCTCACAGCTTAAATTAAAGAGAGATACGTTAGCTAATTATTGCTGGTTTACCTTGTGGTAAATCATTACTTGGTTACCAAATATTTTAGAGAAGCCTTTAACATCATCACCACTCCAGGCATTGTTCATTTCGCCGTAGCTGCCAAACTTGCTCGACATTAAATCGTGATTAGACTCAATACCGGTTACCTGGAAACGGTAAGGGTTCAGCTCAACAAACACTTTACCGCTCACATTAGCTTGGGTATCGTTCAGGAAAGCCTCGATGTTACGCATGATTGGGTCGTGAAACTGACCTTCGTGCAGCCAGTTACCGTAGAACGAAGACAGCTGGTCTTTCCACGACAACTGCCATTTGGTAAGCACGTGTTTTTCTAAAGTGTGGTGCGCTTTAATGATGATTAACGGTGCAGCTGCTTCGAAACCAACACGACCTTTGATGCCGATGATAGTATCGCCCACATGAATATCACGACCGATACCGTAGGGTTGTGCCATAGCTTGTAAAGCCTGGATGGCTTTAGCCGGATGGTCGTAACTATTGCCGTCAACGCCTACCAGTTCACCTTTTTCAAAAACAAGCTCAACGTGCTTGGTTTCTGTTGATGAAACAGGAGTAGGCCATGCATCTTCAGGTAAGCCTAAGTTTGAGGTAAGCGTTTCTTTACCACCTACCGAGGTGCCCCAAATACCTTTGTTAATAGAGTATTTGGCTTTCTCGAAGTTCATCTCCACGCCATGGTTTTTCAAATACTCAATCTCTTCTTCGCGGCTTAACTTTAAATCGCGGATAGGGGTTAAGATTTGCACGTTAGGCACCAGGATATTAAATATCATGTCGAAACGTACCTGGTCGTTACCGGCACCGGTACTGCCATGGGCAACATACTCAGCGCCTATTTGCTTAGCGTAGTTAGCAATAGCCGTAGCCTGGCTCACGCGCTCGGCACTTACCGACAGCGGGTAGGTGTTGTTTTTTAACACGTTACCGTAAATCAGGAAGCGAACGCAGGTATTGTAAAAGTTTTCAGTCTCGTCAACAACATGGTGAGAAGTTACGCCCATTTTATAGGCACGCTCTTCTACCTGTTTTAACTCATCTTCTGTAAAGCCACCGGTGTTAACAATTACCGAATGCACTTCCAGGCCTAAATCCTGTGTAAGATAGATGCAGCAAAAAGAGGTATCTAATCCGCCGCTATAGGCTAAAACTACTTTTTTTTTCATGAGTTCGGGCTTATCCAAATAAGTTGGGTGATGTGTTATTAGAATGTTATAGTTTTTACGCTGTTCTTAATAGCGTTTTCAATACGCTCAAGAAGGGTAGCCTTGTGCGTAATCTTTTTCATTTTTTCGTCTATTTGTTTTTGCTTGTCTACCGGGTCCCAAAGCATGGCGGTACACATACAGTTTTTACGCTCTTTACTGGTTAATATATCATAATTAACGCAGCTACGGCAACCTTTCCAAAAGTCTTCGTCCTGGGTCAGCTCAGAGTAAGTCACTGGTTCGTAACCCAGTTCTGAGTTAATTTTCATTACGGCTAACCCGGTTGTCAAACCAAAAATCTTAGCGTTGGGGTATTTAGTACGCGACAGTTCGAATACCGCTTTCTTAATTGCCTTAGCCAAACCAACTTTCCGGAATTCAGGGTTAACAATTAAGCCAGAGTTAGCCACAAAATCGCCGTGGCTCCAGGTTTCAATGTATACAAAGCCAGCCCAGGTGCTATCCTTGTGCAAAGCAATAATAGCTTTGCCCTCGAGCATTTTGTTAGCTACATATTCGGGAGAGCGCTGTGCAATACCGGTACCACGGGCCTTGGCTGATGCCAGCATTTCATCGCAGATTTGGGTTGCATAATCTACGTGTTTCTCTGAGGCAACAATAATATCAAAATCTTGTAAGGTCATGATCTGTTAACGATTACCTTAAAGGTCAGGCTTGTGAGGCCTTCTTTGTTTTAATGGATTTATTGAAAAGAAGTTTGAAAAAACTTCAGTTGACTAACGATTTAAAAGGATAAAGCCTTTTCAAACCCGGGGGATAAACAATCGTCGTCGTGACGGGAAGTTAACGGAAACAACAGTAAGCAAAGCAGTGGCAAACCGTGCAATAAATGCTCCGGTAAATGGCCTTTTGATGCTTTGTGTCTTCATTATGGGATAACTGTGTTCTGTTCTTAAAATTTGTGCAAAGTATTTAAATAAATTTTATTTATGCAAGTAAAAAATGCACATTAAAGTTATGCTTTTGTAAATTCTTGACACTGTCGATTTTTTATGTTTTAACAACCTGATTTACAGCAATATAAACGAGTATTTTACAAACCTTCTTATCTTCTGTGTTGAACTTAATCGGTTTTAATTTATTTATCGGATGTTCTGTACCGTTTTTCAGAGCCCGGAAACACTTATAAAAAAGCGCTGTTGTGTTAAAATGCCTGAAACTCCACTAATATTAACCGTTAAACTCGACGACGATAGCCAGCAGTATTTCAACCAACTGCGCGAGGCGCATTTTCCGCCCGAGCGTAATTATCTTGAGGCTCACCTGACGCTTTTTCATCACTTGCCGCCTAATCAGCTACAATTAATTAATGATATTGACGCTATAGCCAAACGTTATTCAACATTGTCGCTCAGTGTAATAGAAGTAAAAAGTATTGGCAATGGTGTAGCGTTTGCCATTGATTGCCCGCTGCTCGGGCAATTGCATAGCTATTTACAAAAACTATGGTTTGACTGGCTTACACCGCAAGACCGACAAAGGCTTTGGGCGCACGTTACGGTACAAAACAAAGTGCCACCCGAACAAGCCCGCTCACTAAAAGCCCAGCTTACGGAGCAATTCGAGCCTTTTACGGCAAAAGGTGTTGGATTAAACCTTTACGAGTATAAAAACGGCCCGTGGGATTTTGTAAGAACATTCGATTTTCACGATGCAAAAATTCCTATGATAAATAACTAATATATAACTATTTATCATAGGGCAAATCAGACTTAAATTTATATCAAAATTTAGTAGGCACTGGCTTCAGTAAGCTGGCTAATTACTTCAGCCGGCAGCTTAAAATCCACGGCTTTGGCCAGTTCCAGCAGTTGGGTTGCACTGGTTGCGCTCGCAATAGGGGCGGTAACACTTGGTCGTGCTATCACCCAGGCTAAAGCAACCGTTGCCGGAGTTGTGTTGTAATTTTTGGCTACTTCATCAAGCGCATTTAAAATGCGCATCCCTCGGTCGTTAAGGTATTTCTTGATTCCCTGGCCACGCTTACTTTTGTTTAAGTCAGCTTCCGACCGGTACTTGCCGGACAAAAATCCACTGGCTAAAGAGTAGTAAGTAATTACGCCTAAATTATTTTCAGCACAAATAGGTTCCAGTTCTTTTTCGTAACCTTCGCGGTCGTAAAGGTTATACTCCGGCTGTAAGGTTACGTAGCTTGGCAATCCTGACTCTTTGCTCACCTGCAACGACTCCTGTAGCCGGTCTGCTCCGAAGTTTGAGGCGCCTATAGCTCTCACTTTTCCTTCTTTAATTAATTGAGCATAGGCTTCCAGAGTTTCCTGTACCGGTGTTTGCAGGTCGTCATAATGCGATTGGTACAAATCAATATGGTCTATCTGCAAACGGCGCAACGAGTCCTCGGCCGCTTTGATGATATAGGCTTTAGTCAAATTTTTACGGCTGTCGTTCGGCGACATTGAGCTGCCCACTTTGGTGGCGATAACCACGCTATTGCGCTTGCCGGTATTTTTCAACCAGCGACCGATAATTGTCTCCGACTCTCCGCCTTTATTACCAGGCACCCATCTTGAGTACACGTCGGCCGTGTCAATGCAGTCCAATCCGTGGTCAACAAAGGCATCAAGTAACTGGAATGATGTGCGTTCGTCTATCGTCCAGCCAAAAACGTTCCCGCCAAAAACAAACGGCACAATCGAAATTCCGGAATTACCTAAATTTCTTTTCTCCATCACAAATTACTGATTAAATGATAGTTGTGCTATCTACTTTATTAATCTGTTCAACCAATTCATCTACCCAGCCGGCAAAATAGGGCTCGCTGCCACTAACGCGGTGCCATTGGCCGCTTGATTCTTGCACAATCACCATCTGTATAGTTCCGTCAATGGCGTTAAACTCATAAGCACGGTTATAACCGGGATAATTTATCATAGTGGCTATTCCTTCTACCGGTGTGTCCGACCCGGTAAGCACGGCATCAAATTGTTGTTCCATAATATTAAAACGTTGTTTCAAGGTATGTTATAGTATCCATTAATAGTCGGTTGCGTCCATTTGTTTTGCATTTGTACCACTTAAAGTTTTACTTCAAAAACCATTGATTATAAAATATTGTTATAACGGCAATAAATCTACTCTATGAATTTTAATAAAAGTGTGAAGTACTTCCAGGTGGCCCAAGGTGTTTGGGGGATGCGGATTTTATTTGTAAACGTATATATTATTGCCAACAGGCGTGGCTTCCCTAAAGGATGGGTGCTGGTAGATACTGGCGTACAAGGCTCAGCTAACAAAATTATTGCTATGGCCGAATCCATATTTGGTGCTGGTACAAAACCCTCTGCCATAGTTCTTACTCATGCCCACTCAGACCATACCGGCGGTTTAGAAGAATTGCTTGAACACTGGGACGTGCCGGTTTATGCGAATGAATTAGAAATTCCTTATTTAACCGGCAAATCATCCTATCCACCGGCGGACCCTACCGTGGGCGAAGGCGTGATGTCGCTGATGTCAGTTTTCTTCCGTAAGAAACCTTTGGATATAGGCAGTGCTTTACAGGTCATCGATATGGAAAACGGTGTGCCCGAGCTTCCTGAATGGAAAGTAATACATACACCCGGCCACACACCCGGACATATTTCTTTGTTTTTGCCTCTCAACACCACGCTAATTGCCGGTGATGCTTTTGTTACAACAAAACCCGAGTCTGCGATTTATGCATTGGGTAATATCAAAAAAATGTCGGGTCCGCCAAGGTACATGACTACTGACTGGGCTGCTGCCGAAGAATCGGTAAAAAAATTATCAGCCCTGCAACCAAGGATAGCCGCAACAGGGCATGGCCCCGTAATGCGTGGCCGCGAATTGCAGGAGGAACTAAAACACTTGGCCGACGATTTTAAAAAACTGGCTGTTCCTAACGGCGGACGCTACGCCGAGCATGCTGCCTATGCGAATGATGAAGGTACCCAGTATGTGCCGCCATTTAAATCAACTACGAAATTTAAAGTGGGTGTGGGTTTGTTAGGAGCGGTAGTGGGTTTTGCAATTACACGTGCACTGGTAGATTAAAGCTGTAAAACGCCTACCTTTACCGGGTGGAAAAGGTAACGCCAAACTCGCAGATACTTGTTGACATTGTAAAGATGCCGATGCCTTTCGGAAAATACAAAGGCACCTTACTATGTGATTTGCCTGTTAGCTACCTGGAATGGCTGAACCGTGAAGGTTGGCCCGCAGGTAAATTAGGCATGATGCTGGCCACGGTCTATGAAATTAAACTAAACGGACTTACTGCATTATTACATTCTGTAAAGAAATCGGTAAGTCCGCGATAGCCTCAAATACGTTAGTTGGTATATGATGAAGAAAGCAATTATATACTTATGCTTGGTTTTTGTTTTCAGCAGTTGTGCTGACGGACAACCGGGCCAAAATAATCAGTTTGCAGCTTTACCCAAACCTGCCGCAGGCGAAGCAGTAGCTACTTTTGGAGGCGGCTGCTTTTGGGCAATGAGCGAAGCTATGCTTGAGTTGCGGGGCGTACACAAAGTAATTTCGGGCTACGCAGGCGGCCACACTAAAAACCCAACTTATGAGGACGTATGCACGCGTACAACCGGCCATGCCGAAACAGTGCAGGTGTACTACGACCCCAAACAGATAAGCTATACCACATTGGTGGATGCCTTTTTTTACGCACACGACCCAACCACACTGAACAGACAAGGGCCAGACGAAGGCACCGATTACCGTTCAATAGCGTTTTACCGTACTCCTCAGGAGAAACAGATTATAGAGCAAGAGATAGCCAAAATCAATGCTTCCAAGCATTACTCAGGTAAAATTGTAACACAAGTGGTGCCTTTTAAAGTATTTTACCCGGCGGAGAAATATCATCAAGGATATTATCGCATTCATTTAAATGATAACACTTACCTCACTTCGGTATCGTTACCTAAAATTATGAAAATGCGTAAAATGATGAAGACGCAGTTAAAGCCGGAGTTTGCTAAATAATTACAGGCGATTAAACCAACCCTTTTTCCAAAAGAACAAAACTTGTAATAATCCAATTAGCACCATGATGCCTACGCAGTACACGTATCCATGAGGCTCATAAAGTTCGGGCATGTTCGCAGGTAAACGGCGATTGGTATCCGGGTCGGTGGGAGCAAAGTTCATCCCGTAAACGCCGGCCACAAAGGTAAGCGGTATAAAGATAACTGAGATAATGGTAAGTACCTTCATGATTTCGTTCATGCGGTTACTTACCATTGATAGGTATAAATCGATATTACTGGCGCTTATCTCCTTATAACTTTCTATTAAGTCTATAATCTGGATACAGTGGTCATACGCATCGCGCAGGTAGGTCTTGGTTTCCTTAGTAATCAGCGGACTTTCCGTGCGTATCATATCGTTAATCTTGTCGCGCTCCGGCCAGCTTGCCCGGCGTAACACAATAAGCGTGCGCTTCATGTGCTGCGTATCGTACATGATTGTTTTGTCGGCCTTGTCGTAAATCCGGTCTTCAATAGCTTCCAACTCATCGCCAATTTGATTTAGGGCTACAAAATACCAGTCGATGATGGTATCAAACAAAGCGTAACAGATGAAACCTGGTCCTAATGTACGTATCGGGCTCTTTTGCGCTTTGAGGCGTTTTTCCAAGCCTTCAAAGTTTTCTTCGTAGGTTTCCTCAAAGCTGATAATCATGTTATCGCGCACAATCACCGAGAACTGCGAGTTAGTTAGTTCACAATTATTGTCCGTTGTAATTAATCGGCTGGTGCCAAAAA
>CAJYSL010000378.1 GCA_913777515.1 uncultured Mucilaginibacter sp. | reverse complement strand
CTTTTAAAACGCTGATGTTATCAATGTCGGCTGGGTTTAAAAAGTTGATATCGTTGTACCAAACACCATCTACCACGTACAATACATTGGTATTACCGTAAATAGTACCTGTACCACGAATAGTTACGCGGGGAGATGAACCCGGCGCACCGCTGTTTACAATGTTTACACCGGCAACTTTACCTTGTAAGGCACTGATAGCATTTGGTGATGATTGCTTGGCCAACTCCTCACCTTTTACGGTTGCTACCGAGCCGGTAACGTCAACTTTACGTTGGGTACCGTAACCCACTACCACTACCTGTTGCAAGTCGTTTACTGATGGCGCCAGTTTTACATCTAAGTTGGCACCGGTGGCTACCAGTGTTTGGGTAACGTACCCTACATAAGTAAAAGTTAATTGTGCGTTGTTAGCTACACTGATTTTGTAATTACCGTTTACATCGGTTTGTGTTCCGGTAGAGGTGCCTTGCACGCCTACACTTACGCCTACTAAAGGCTGTCCGTTGGTTGCGTCAGAAACTTTTCCGCTGACTGTAACATTCTGCGCGAATGAGGCGTCATAGAAAAAAGTCAATAGCAAGCCCAATAAGGAGATTGCGTAAATTCTCTTCATAATTGGTTGATGAAATTTTAGATATTAACAATTAGGTTCCCGTAGGTTCAGCAAAGTTGGGGAGGATAGTATAGTGTAACAAATTTCGTTACACTACATAACTACATCATCTTAAAAAAGTTTACAAAAGGCTTCACTATTTAAATTTAAACCACTGATATACAGTGTATTTGACTTAAAAATACTACTACACCTACGGACTGTAAAAAACAATGGTTTTACGCTTTAACCGCAAGCGATGAGAGGTAATGATGTAGTGTTAAAGTTCAATCATAAACTCTACCAGGTTCTTGTCGTGAGGAATATTAAGCTTTTTACGCAACCGGTAACGCCTGATTTCAACTCCACGCAATGAGATATTCAACAGTGAAGAAAGTTCTTTGCTGCTCATGTTCATCCGCAGGTAGGCGCACAATTTTAAATCGTTTGGCACCAGTTCGGGATGCTGAGCCTTTAATCTCTTAAAGAAATTTTCGTGGGCTTCGTTAAAGCTCTTTTCAAATAAGTTCCAATCGCGCTCATCGTTCCGACCCTCATTAATTACTTTTTGCACACGGTTTATTTGCTCCGTAGGCAATTTCTTGCCGTTCTCGTCTTTTAGTTTCAATAACTCATCATTCAGCTTTTGAAGCAGTTCGTTTTTATATGCTAAAGACATAGCTGAGTTAGAAAGTTCGCGGTTTTTGGAGTCCAGCTCGGCTTGTAGCTTTTCGTTGCGGAGCTTTTCTATCCTGCGTTCATTGGCTTCAGCCTCTTTGCGCAAAATCTCTTCCTGCTCTTGTTTAAGCTTACTGGCAATGGCAGCGCTGTCCTTTTCGAGTTTTAACTCGTATACCTTTTTACCGACGTATAAAATTATCCCCAAGAGAATAGCATACGCAACCCAAGCTCTTTTACGCGCATACCAGGGCGGCAATACCTCAAAAGTAAAGTTGGTTATCTTACTGGTGGCGCGGTTATCAATGCTGGCACGCACTTTAAAGGTGTAAGTACCGGCGCTAAGGTTGGTAAAATCTTTTTGTGTAGCGGTGGTCCAGTCCGACCACTCTTTAGAGTAGCCATCTAAAAAGTATTGGAACTTAATTTGAGCCTGCCGGTAATAGGGCAAGGCATAAGATATGCGGATGTTATTGCGATTGTTTTCAATGTAAACTTTGTCGCCGGTTCCGCCGCCTTCCATCATCACCTTGTAACGGTCGGTAATATCGTCTACCCGGCGAATCAACACCGACGGCAGGTTTTGCGTCGGATTGTAAACCGTACCCGAATTGAGGTCATAAATAACAAAACCATCGTCAATACTCACTAAATATACAGAGTTACCGATACGGTTAATGTTTTCGTAGTACTGCACCATGCGGCCATCCAGCATACTGAAACGGCTATGGTCTACTTTGATTTTACCGGGTTCGGAAAAATCAACCAGCGCCACTTTACCATGATTAATAAACCAATACAAATGCGGGCCTGCATTTATAATGCGATTTGAGGTAGCAAAACTTCCCAATTTATTATTGAGCACATCGTATTTTGAAAAACGATTGCTCAATTCATCATAGGTATAAAAACCCGCATTGGTAGCAAATACAATCCTACCTTCCAGGTCAAAAACGTTTACGTTGTAAATACCCGGTAAGCCGTCCTGCTCGCCGAAAGACTTTTTGGCGATAACGCTTTTATGGTCGGCGCTCAGGGTTAATTTAGTTAAGCCTTTGTAGGGATGGCTCACCCAAATGTTTCCCTTATTATCCTCCTCTACCAGGCGGGACGGTTCGGTAAAGCCGGCAATCCGCTGAACCAGTCTCCAGCCATTATCTTTATGGTATAATGCCAAGCCATTGTAGGTTCCCTGAATGAGGTAATCGGGATTAGACCGTAAGGTTTTAATGGTCCAACCACCGCTTAAAGGTGATATTTTTTTGATTTGATTACCCACCACCTGGTATGTACCGTTATTATGGCCGCACAACAGTTCGCCGTTTAAAACGGTTAAATCCCAAACCTGCCCCTGCGAGTTAGGTATCATCTCAAAATCGAAAGCACCGTTGCGCAGCGGCCAGTTGCTGTAATACAAGCCGTGGTTAGTGCCGAGGTAAATTTTGCCCTGGTAGATAATGCTGGAATATACCGTACCAAACTTGCCGGTTTTATCCATGTTGAAATACAACGGCGAGTTAAGCTCAATACGGTCAATACCATTATCCAAGCCAGCCCAAAGGTTACTATTGTTATCGGCGTAGAGGCTTAATACCGTATTGTTCTGCAAACCTTTGCCCTTATTAATTTGCTGGACGATGTTGCCTTCTTCGTCGAGTATGATAATACCGTTCAGGATGGTACCGTAGGCAAAATATTTACCCAGCACCTTAACACCGTTATTGAGTTGGTAAGTTTTTAAAAAGCCATTGGCCGGGGTATTAAAAGCAGTTAGTTTTTGCCCATCATAAACAAATAGCCCCTGGGTATTGGTACCAATAAGCAAACTGTTGTTCTTAAATGGCAAAACGGAAAGAATACCGCTGATGCCTGAGCAACCCGGCAATGGCACCAGTTGGTCATTGATCAACTCCATTAAACCATGACCAGCAACTTCAGCCAGTATGCGGCCATTAACCTTGTGTACAAAAAACAGCGAGCTATCGGGCCTAACTACCTTAAGCTTTTGGCTTTGATAAATGTAGATATTGGTAAACGACTGGAAAACAACACGATTATCATCGTTGTAAATGCGCCAAATCTCATCGTTTAACTTGGTTTTTGATGGCAGCAGCGAGGTTAACGAGGTGTATGCCATCCGGTTATTTTGGTACGACCAATAGCCTAACTCGCCAAACCCTCCGGCGTAAATCCGGTTATTTTTACCTGCTGCAACGGCCCTAACAATTTGCCGGTTAGGCAAGCTGTATTGCTGCCAGTAACGGCCATCATAAGTAAGAAGCCCCTCGGCGTTACCAAAATACATTACGCCTTTACTATCTTGTGTTACCGACCAGTTTTGGTTACCCGATGCATAAGTTGATTTAGGAAAGTTTTGAATATATGGTGTACCTAAACTTTGCGCCCGAGCCATAGCAGGTAGCAGCGCAACAAGGCACAGCAGACTTACAAAAAACAGATAAACACGTTTGAACATTCAGGGTATTGGTCAGTGGGCGTGCAAAGTAAGTAAAAGTAAGGCGAAAGAAAAAAGATGCCGCGAACACCTGACAGCAAAATAACAAACATCCGCAGGTGAGTAAACCACTGCGGATGTGTTGCCTGTTTAATGCAGACAGAAGAATATGAGTCTTGCCTAAGTTAAAGGTACTTGAGCAATTGCTATTTAATTCAAGATAAAACCAGTTTTAGTTTTGATATCTGCTGATGAAGCACCTACCAAAGCTTCGAATTTGCCGGGTTCGGCCACCCAATCGTGCTTGGCGGCATCAAAAAAGCTTAACGCAGCTTTATCAACTGTAAAGGTTACTGTTTTTTGTTCGCCGGGTTGCAGTGATATTTTCTCAAATCCTTTCAATTCCTTTACCGGCCGGAGTACGGATGATTTTAAATCGCTGATGTATAACTGCACTACTTCCTCCCCTGCCCTACTGCCGATGTTTTTAACACTGACAGAAAACGTGATTTTATCACCTGCTGACATGGTTGCTTGATCAGAGGTTACCTTACCATACTGAAAGGTAGTGTAACTTAAACCATGGCCAAACGGAAACAAAGATTTAATTTGATGTGCATCAGCCCAGCGGTAGCCTACAAAAACACCTTCTTTGTAATTAACCTCAGTTTTTGTGCCCGGAAACTCATGCAAGGCATGGGCGCCATTATCAGTAAGCTTAACCGGGAAGGTAAAGGTCAACTTACCCGATGGATTAACATCGCCCATTAAAACCGCAGCCAATGCAGTGCCTGCCTCAGAACCTAAAAACCAGCCCTGCACAATAGCCGGCACTTGGTTTACCCAAGGCATAGCTACAGCATTACCCGAAATATTAACTACCACCAGGTTTTTGTTGACTTTAGACAATTCGGTAATCAATTTATCTTGATTATATGGCAGTGCTAATGTAGTGCGGTCATATCCTTCTGCATCCTGGCGGTCGCTTTTGTTGAGGCCGCCTATAAAGATGACTACATCTGCTTTTTTAGCTACATTCAATGCTTCGGTCATCACCTCGCCGGCCGTGCGCTTGTCTGCCAAGCTTTGGCCTGTTTTAACCCCGTTGTAGTTGCCGGTAGTATCGCCAATGTAACCTCGGGCATAGATTATTTCGGCCTGGTTACCAACCCGTTTACGGATACCATCTAACGGAGATATTTCATACCGGGCTTTAAGCGATGAACTTCCGCCACCCACCGTCATCATCTTGATGGCGTTTTCGCCAATTACCGCTATGGTTTTGGTTTTGTTGAGGTTTACTGGCAATACCTGATTGGTATTTTTAAGCAATACAATTCCTTCTTCGGCAATTTTGCGGGCAGCAAGTGCATGCTCCTGGGTGGCAAACGAGCCGAAAGGACGATTTTTGTTCATGGTGGTAAGAAAATCCAGCCGCAACACCCGGCGCACTTTATCGTCGAGTTCCTGGGTGCCTACTTTTCCGGCGTTAATTAAATCCAGGTATGGGTCGGCCAGGTAGTAACTATCGTAAGCATTGCTTTTGCCCAGCGTTAAACCGTTAGTCCACGAGCCAAACTCCATATCTAACCCGTTTGTGATGGCTTGTTTGGTATCGTGCACGCCGCCCCAATCAGATACAACCACGCCTTCAAAACCCCATTCTTTTTTTAGTATGTTATTAAGGAGGTACTCATTATGACAGCAATGCTGACCTTTGTACAAATTATACGAACCCATGATAGCCCAGGCGCCGCCCTCTTGCACAGCAGCTTTAAAGGCAGGCAGGTATATTTCGTATAAAGTTCGGTCGTCAACATTAACGTTAACCGTATGCCGGTTACCTTCAGAATTATTTAAGGCAAAGTGCTTTACGCAGGCAGCCACGCCGTTTTGCTGAACGCCTTTAATGTAAGGCACTACCATTTTAGACGACAAAAAAGGGTCTTCGCCCATATATTCAAAATTACGTCCGTTCAGCGGCGAGCGGTAAATATTGATGCCTGGCCCTAATAGAATATTTTTGTTGCGGTAACGGGCCTCCTGACCTATAGACTGACCGTACAACAGCGCCATGTCCTTATTCCAGGTAGCAGCCAAGCAGGTAAGCGCCGGGAACGCCGTACACGAGTCGTTCGTCCAGCCCGCCTGCGACCACTCATCCCATAATACTTCGGGGCGAATACCGTGTGGGCCGTCGGTGGTCCAGTTTTCGGGGATGCCCAGGCGTGCCACACCCGGCGAACTGAATTTAGATTGCGCATGAATCATAGCAATCTTTTCTTTCAGCGTCATGCGCTTCAGTGCGTCTTCCACACGTTCTTTAATGGGTTTGGCATCGTCCATGTAAACCGGTACCTGGCTTTGCGCTTGCAGGCATCCTGCATTTAATATGAAAGCAAGGGTAAGGCCCTTTGCCGTTTTAACTGCGTTGGTCAACGCTTTTCTCATCATACGAATAATAATTGGTTTAAAATTTCAGCTTGTGCAACCTATCGTAACAGGTCACATAAGCCGATGTAAACTTAATATTCCGTACAGATGCTTCTATGGGATGGATTGCCGAATGTAGTGTACATCAAAATACAATTCTCTGATTTACATCACATTACCAATCAGCAACAATCAAAAAAAGTAGTAACATTTTTGACCTCTTACAGCACCGCAGTGGGCAGCGCACCAATTTTTAAAACGCGTTTTTCAAAATCATCGCGAGGGACAGCCGATTTATTACGGGCGCGGGTGCGGTAATTATAAATGGTACTGAGCGAACAGCGCAGAAAGGCGGCTATTTTCACACTGTCATTAATTCCTAAACGCATTAAGGCAAAAATGCGCAGTTCGGTATTCAATAAAGCGCCGGGCTTTAGCGTTATTTGCTCGTCTGGTAGCAACAGAGCGTTAAACTCGCTGATAAAGTTAGGATAAAGGTTTAAGAAGATACTGTCAAAAACCTGATATAATTCGTCCAGTTCGTTATCTACCACCGTGGTTGAGCGTAGCATTTTAAACAATTCCTCTAAACGGTTTTCGGTTGCTTTTTTATTGAGCGATTTGCGGTAATCTTCGAGCTTGGTGATGTAGGCCGAGCACAAGTCAAAAAACTGGGCAATGTAAGCCTCTTTAACCTGGTTGGCTTCGAATAACTGCACATTGGTTTCGCTGATTTGCTGATTGAGTGCGACTAATTGATTACCGGTTAAATGCAATTCATCTTTGATGCGCGACACTTTTCGCATCTGCCGGTAGATGTAAATGATAGTAACCACCAAACCCACGCTGAGAATACTAATCAGTACAATGTACCATTGCAGCTGACTTTTTTGCTTGGCCTCCTTTTGCAGATAGGCCGTATTAATGATACTGTAAAGCTCTGACATGTGCAGCGTGCGGAACTTTACGTTGCTAAAAATAGCATCCTCAATAGCAGATTGGGTATACTGGTAGGCCTGGTCAATATCTCCGCTTTGATAAAACATAAACGCCAGGTTTTGCAGCGAAGCATTATCCTTAATGGCATTTTTTACATCCGTTAATGCCGAAAGTATGTAATAATGCCTGGTCGAATCTGCCTGACTTTGCTGCCGGTAAGTAAGTGCCAGCAGGTAAGTAGCCATGGCATAATCACCGCTTTGCAGGCTTTTTACACTCACCAAGGCTTTCAGCTGCGTTTGTGCGTCTTGGAAGTGCTGCTCATAAACCTGCTTTTGCACTAAGTTGATTTGGTAACGTGTTGTTGATGGCTCAAGCAGTTGAAGCAGTGAATCACGATACGCCCTAATGAGCTTTACATAACTTACATCAAAACTGTTGGTAGCATAGTGCTCATAAAACTGGATGCGGGCATCGTAGTAGTCGGCCAGTAGAGATTTATCCAAAGATGCCGGGTTCAGCCCTTTCAGGATACTCTCCGACTCTAAAAATTTACCGGATGACGAATATAAATTGGCCAGTTGTATACGTGCGGCGGCAATTAATGCCGGGTTCTTCAACTGCTGGCCTATCGCCCGGTTTTGCAGCGCATACAATATTGCTGTATCAATTCTGAATTTTTTATATTCATCAAATAACCGGCTGTTAATTTGATATTGCGTTGCCAGTGAAGTGCCGTCAACTTTTAACTTTTTAAGCGAATCGATGCGTTGCTGCTTTTGCCGGGTATATTGCGCCTTGTTTTTGATGGCCAGGTTGAGTTGGGCCAACGGAGAATTAGTTTCAGCAAAGGCTGAAATGATGGTTGTTACAAAAAGAAAAATCAATAAGATGCTTCGCTTCACTATCAGGCGCTGTAATCAGGCAGCGCAAAGATACTAAACCGAATTGTAGAACCGGTAGTTGTCGCTAATGCATCTGTGATGATGCACCTGTATAATCACGCAGTGCTCAGCAAGGCTACACTAAACGGCTGGCCCCTAAAATAGCGGCATCGTCCAAGTCCAGGCTGCTGTCTAATATTTTGATTTGGCCTTTATACGATTCGATAAGATGCTCTTCAAAACTTTGCTGAGCTGGTTTTAAAATCAAATCGCCGGCCCGCATTACACCACCGAAAAGTACAATAGCCTCGGGTGATGAAAACAACGCAAAATTTGCCAGTGCCTCACCTAATATTTCGCCGGTGAATTTAAAAACAGATATGGCAAGCTCATCACCGTTCATCGCACAATCATAAACCGCCTTGGAGGTCAATTCATCACCTTTGTACTTACTCAGCTGACTTTCAATTTCGGTATTCTGCAGCATTTCTTTAGCCGTAATGGCAATACCAGTCGCCGAGCAGTAGCTCTCGACGGTTCCTTTAAGCCCGGTTGACCAATGTAACCGACCATTGTGCCTGATAACAGT
>CAJYSL010000377.1 GCA_913777515.1 uncultured Mucilaginibacter sp. | reverse complement strand
CGTAAAATTACTGTTACTCGGTGCGGTTGCCTAAACAGATATTGGCTTTGTTTTAGCAAATCTTAACCACTAAAACTACATGCAATTAAATACGTATAAAAATATTATTAGAGTTAGATTAGAATTAACTTGATTACAATTGATGTACACTCGTAAGTCGTTTATTCAATAACTAACTCAATTGCTGAAAGGGCTAAACAAGCGATGATATTGAGAAAAGAAGTCATTAAACCTGGTAGCAAAACTGCTCATTAAATGCTAGTCGTTGAATAGGACGACAATAAAAAAGCACGTTACCAAGATGCTTAACAGCCATCCTGTAACGTGCTTTGAAATGTAGGTGTAAACTTTTTAATTAAACCTGTTCGGGTTAAACTCCGATATATTTACGGATAGTGCAGAATTTTCGGCCAGTTCGGCTACAAGCTTGCCGGTGGCCGGGCCTAAACCCAAACCCATCATGCCGTGGCCGCCGGCCACAATCATGTTGTCCCACTTACGGCTGTAGCCGATATAGGGAAGGCCATCCGGCGAACACGGACGGAAGCCATACCATACGTCTTCAACCTTCGGTAATTTCACCTGATGCTCAGGGTAGTACTGAGGTACGGCATCTACAATACCTTGTACCCTGTTCATGTTAATTTTGTCGTTTACCGGCGCAATTTCCATTGTTCCGCCTACGCGTACCTGCCCATTCATTGGGGTGATTGCTACACGAGCTTCCAGTAATAATGACGGATGCACAATTTTATGGTCGCTGTTAGGTACCATAAACGAATAGCCTTTACCCGGCATTACCGGCACATTCATACCAGCCTGGCGGGCCAGTTCGGGCAACCAGGCACCACCGGTCATCACCACTACATCTGCCGAAAACTGGCCTGAAGTAGTTTCAATGTGGTCAACCTTATTGTTTTTTGCACTTACGCTAAGTACTTTGCAATGGGTTTCGATTTTTACGCCATTTTCGGTTAAGTAAGTGGTTAGCTGTTTTACCAGCGCGTTTGGATGAATATGCGCATCGCAACGATAATGTACCGCGCCTTTAACGTTTAATTCGGTATGGGGTTCTAAGCTTTGCACCTGGCTTTTGCTCAAAACCTCAACATCTAAACCCAAGTTAGTGGCCTGCTTGGCTACGTGAATTTCTTCGGCGCCTGCCTTTTCGGTTTTATAAAGCATCAGGATGCCCTTATCTTCAAAACCAAAATTCAGTTCCGGCTCTTTAGCCAGTTGGTTAAACAGTTGCTTGCTCAGCAAGTGCAAATCGCGCAGGTACGGAGCAACCTTGTTTACCTGGGTATCATTGGCGTGCTTGATAAACTGCAAGCCCCACGATATCAGTTTAGGATTGAGTGAAGGCTTAACATAAAAAGGACTTTTGCTGTTAAACATCCATTTAATACCCTTTGAAACCATACCCGGCGCCGCCAGCGGAATAAAGTGGCTTGGCACAATCATTCCGGCGTTACCCGAAGAGCAGTTATCGGCCAGGTTGCCTTTATCTAAAATGGTGACTTGCCAGCCCGATTTTACAAGGTAGTAAGCAGAACAAAGACCAATAATACCTCCGCCAATAACAATGGCAGAACGAGGAGCTGACATAAATTTAATTTAATATTTAAAAAGAAACTGAAGAAAGATGTATCCTTAAATTACCTGGAAACCGTGAGCATACGGGTCGTCATCATCAATAAAGATGGTGTTGTACCCTGTGACCATAGCCCAGCCTTCAATACCGGGAATGATGGCCGGTTTACCGTTTAAGGTTGTCTCTTCTTCGATAGTGCCTATAAATTTAGAGCCGATGATGCTTTCGTGTACAAAGCGGTCACCTTTTTTTAATTTACCCTGTGCATACCACTGCGCCATACGTGCTGACGTACCAGTACCACAAGGCGAACGGTCGATAGCCTTATCGCCATAAAACACCGCGTTACGCGCCGTAGCATCGGCAGATAAAGTTGCACCGGTCCACAAAAAGTGGCTCAGCCCTTTAATATGTTCATTTTCGGGATGAACAAAGCTATAAAGCTCGTTCATTTGTTTGCGGCAAACGCGGCTCCAGCTAATCAGCTGGTCGGCCGTATAATTTTCTATGCCTTTAAAGTTTTCCTGAGGGTCAACAATGGCATAAAAATTTCCGCCGTAGGCCACGTCAACCAGTAAAGTGCCTAAATCGGGGCACTCAATGGTTAGCTTTTCGGCAGCCAGAAATGATTTTACGTTGGTTAACTTAACCGATTTAACCTTTTTACCTTCCTGGGTATAATCAACCAAAACCAGTCCAGCAGGCGTTTCTAAACGCAGCTTTCCGGGTACTTTAGGGATGATTAAACCTTCTTCGATGGCAATGGTAACAGTGCCAATAGTGCCATGACCGCACATAGGCAAACAACCGCTGGTTTCGATGTATAAAACACCTACATCATTGGCCGGGTCGGTGGGCGGGTATAAAATACTGCCGCTCATCATATCATGTCCGCGGGGCTCAAACATCAATCCTTTGCGTATCCAGTCAAACTCTTCCAGAAAGTGTAACCGGCGCTCCATCATGCTGTTCCCCTTTAACATAGGGGCACCACCCGAAACTACCCTTACCGGGTTGCCGCAGGTGTGGGCATCAATGCACGAAAACGTTTTCTTCATTATAAAATAATAGGATTAATTGGCAACCACCGGATGAACAGGCTCCATAGTCAGTTCATTGTTAATAGTGCGCCATATCTCTAAAGGATTGTCGTTTTTTAACTCATCAGGCAAAAACTCGTCGGGCCAGTTCTGAAACGACAGCGGACGGGTAAAGCGCTTAACACCATCAGCACCAACCGAAGTATAAGCACTGTTAGTTGTAGCCGGGAACGGACCGCCATGGTGCATGGCTAAACAAACCTCAACACCGGTTGGGAATTGATTGAAGATGATACGTCCGCAACGCTCCTGTACCACGGTACAAAGTTTTTCACTTTCTTCCAGGTCCTTACCGGTGGCAAACAAAGTACTGGTGAGTTGGCCTTTAAGTGATTGAGCTACCTGAAGCATTTCTTCAGCATCGCGGCAAACCACTAATAAAGAGTACGGACCAAAAACCTCTTCGTGCAGGGCCGGGTTGCTGATAAATTCAGCAGCGCTCACCGTAGCTAGTACCAGGGCACCGCAGTTTTCGGCTTGTCCTGCTTCGGTTTTAGCCAGTACCTCTACCCCGTTTTGTTCCAAAGCCTTAGCCTTAGTTTTTTCGAAGTTTTTAGCGATACCGGGATGAAGCATCGGCGCCACAGGCGTACTTGCAGCTACCTGCTTAAGCGTATCCTTAAAAGTATCCAAATCGCTGCCGGCCACACCGATAATTACACCGGGGTTGGTACAAAACTGGCCAACACCTAATGTTACCGAGGTAATAAACTGCCCTGCAATTTCGGCAGCATTTTGCTTCAGTTTATCGGGCATTAAAAATATAGGGTTGATGCTGCCCATTTCGGCAAACACCGGGATAGGCTCCTCGCGCTGAGCGGCAAGTTCGGCGATGGCGGTACCGCCTTTAAACGAACCTGTAAATGCAATGGCTTTGATAGCAGGATGACTAATCAGCATCTGGCCAATCTCATAACCTTCATCAAAAACCTGAGCGAATATACCCTCCGGCATACGGCATTTTACTCTTGCACTCTCGATTGCTTGTGCCATTAAGGCGCAGGTTTCGGGATGACCAGGATGTGCTTTCACAACAACCGGACAACCTGCAGCTATGGCACACGCGGTGTCGCCACCAGCGGTTGAAAATGCAAACGGAAAATTACCGGCACCAAAAACTACTACCGGTCCTAACCCTACCGATGTTTTACGAACATCAGGCTTAGGCGACGGCATAGCAGTCGGAAAATCTATCCTCGCGTCGAGCCAGTTACCCAGCTCGGTGTAATTGGCGTAGCTGTTCCACTGCCAAACGGTACGTGTACGTTCGCCTAACAGGCGGGCTTCTGTCAGGTTACTTTCGGTCATGGCTGTTTTAATCAGCACATCTCCCAAAGCTTCAATCTCTGCAGCCACCGTACGCATAAAAGAGGCACGCTGACGAATAGAATATCCTTTTAATACCCGGAACGCTTCTTCGGCTTTGGCCACAACGGCCTTTACCTCATCCGGGCTTGCATTTTTATACATATAGTCTGTTTTACTTTACGTAGTAAAGATAGCCTTAGGCTACTACTTCTTCAGTATTGATTTTTGGCAATACAGGGCGTATAGCTACTGCGTCGCTGATTACTTTAGTTACACGGGCACGCTCTTCGCCTACCAGGGTTAAACGTGGTGCACGTACATACTCGGTACCAATACCGGTAGCTACGGCAGCTAATTTAATGTATTGTACCAGTTTAGGGTGGATATCCAACTCTAATAAAGGCATAAACCAACGGTAAATATCTAAAGCAGCTTTATACTGACCAGCTTTTACCAGGTTATAAATAGTAACAGTTTCTGCAGGGAAAGCATCTACTAAACCGGCAACCCAACCATCTGCACCAGCAACTAAGCTTTCGTAAGCCAATGGGTCAACACCTGTTAAGATTTTGAAACGGTCGCCAAAACGATTTTTCATACGGGCGATGTTTGCGATGTCGCGGGTTGACTCTTTTACAGCTACAATGTTTTCATATTTAGCTAACTCTTCGAACATTTCCAGGTTAATGAAAATTCCGTAATCAACCGGGTTGTTGTAAACCATAATTTCCAGGCTGGTAGCTTCGGCAACAGCAGTCATGAAAGCAACAGTTTCACGGTCGTCAGCTTTGTAACGCATCGGAGGAAGCAACATTAAACCTGCAGCACCTAACTCTTCAGCACCTTTAGCTAACTCAACAGCGCCTTTAGTAGTAGGCTCAGCAATGTTTAAAACAACCGGAACACGGCCTGCAGATACTTTAATGGCATATTTAGCCAGTTCAAATTTTTCTTCAGTGCTCAATGTGCTGGCCTCGCCTAACGAACCGGCAATAATTAAACCGTCAACGCCGGCTTCAATTTGCGCCTCGATGTTTTTCGCAAAAACATCATAATCAACCTCTTCGTTCGCCTTGAACGGGGTTAATAATGCAGGGTAAACCCCGTACCACGATATTGTATTCATATTACAAAATTAAGTCGACTATAACTGTTTATATTTCCTTGGATTAATCAATAGTTATTGGATATTACCCGTTTTATCTAACGTTGCTGCGGTAGCTTTCCAGGTACTCGCGCGGCGAGTTACCCATAACGCTTTTAAATACCCGGTTAAAATTAGTGATGCTGTTAAAACCTGTGGTGTAAGCTACATTAGAAATACTGTCGCACCGGCCGGTAGCCAGCTTTTTACAGGCCTCGTTAATGCGCATCTCGTTTAAAAACGTCACAAATGTATGCCCGGTGTGCTTTTTAAAATACCGGCAAAAAGCCTGCGGCGTCATATGAGCCTCTGCAGCTACATCTTCCAGCGTAATCATGGTATCGTAGTGCTGCATGATGTAGTTATAGATGGTACTGATGCGCACGCCTTCGCTTTCGCTCACCTTGTCAACCGGCGTCATGGATAATGGCACCAGGTTTTCGCTGATGTTGTGCAGTGATTTTAATAACTGAAAAAACTGCATAAAGCGGTTAATGCCCTTGGTTTGCTGCATGTCCATGATACTCTGAGATACCGAGCTAACATGTTGCGAAGGTAATTTGAACCCACCGGTGTGCTGCTGAATCATGTTGCCCAAAACTTTAACTTCGGGCAGTTCAAACAGCGATGAGAGTTTACCATTTGGGTTAAAAAACACCATCATGGCACGTACTTTTTTACCACTGTCGGATACAAAGTATTCCGGGTTATTTTTAAATAAATGCGGTTGGTTGGCACTCAGAAAAAAAACATCATTGGCTGCAAACGTGTGCATACTCGTTCCTGCCACTAAGGTCCCCTCTCCTTCCTGTATCCAGGTAAGCTGCGCTTCGTTATGCCGGTGTAAATACGGATAAAAATGCGGAAGCTGCTCCTCCTGAACAATCACAGACTTATCGTGTGTAACTGGTAAAGTAAATTGCAAAGCTTTCATCGTTTGGTTAATATATGGTAGTATAAATATACCGGATATTAACCGATATTTCCATATAATAACTCAAATTGGTTAAAATACGGTAATTGATGGTTAATTTAGTGTAAAACAAAATACCAGCACAGGTAAAGTGAGGACAAAATACAGCCATTAAGAGTTAATAACGGCATTGTTAGCCCCACGTTGTTAACCGTATCTTTACGCTCGTTCAGTGCGTTAATAAAATACATTGCCTTGTTGTGACAACTATTTTATTGATAAAAGGACAAATTTGCTCCAAAACAGTTGATACCACATCAGCTAATAAATATTAAATATGACATATCAGGAAAAACTTGCCGGAATACGCCAAGCTATGAAAAGAGACGGCGTAGATGTTTACCTCATTGCCTCGGCCGACCCCCACATCAGCGAATATGTGCCCGAGCGTTATAAATGCCTGGCTTTTACGTCGGGCTTTACCGGCTCGGCCGGTACGTTGCTCATCACCCAGGAACATGCACAACTTTGGGCCGATTTCAGGTATTTTGTACAAGCTGATGAACAACTGGCCGGTTCGGGTTTTGAACTGGTAAAATTAAAAGTACAGCACGCACCGGAGTATATTGAGTGGCTGGGCCGCGAGTTCCCTGCGGGCACCACCATTGGCTTTGATGCTAACATTATTTCGGTTCAGCTATGCGATTTGTTGTTTGAGAAATTACTGCCCAAATCATTCAAATTCCAAACGGCAGATTATCTTGATAACTTATGGGACGCGCGTCCGGAATTGCCTACGGCCCCCGCTCTCTTAATCAGTGCCGAAGATGCGGGTGCCTCGGTAGCTCAAAAGCTGGACGCCGTGCGTACCCGCCTTCAAGAACAGAATGTTACCCATAATTTAGTTTCGGCGCTTGATGATGTGGCCTGGTTGTTCAACTTACGTGGCAACGATGTGTCTTACAACCCGGTTGTACTGGC
>CAJYSL010000376.1 GCA_913777515.1 uncultured Mucilaginibacter sp. | reverse complement strand
ATTACAGAGCCCCATGAGCAGGAATATACCGACTCGCTGTTTGCCAATTTTATAAAATTTAAAAAATACGGTAACGACCCGCTAAAAAGGGCGGTTTACCGGGCCGGGATGAAAGAAGCGGTATACCACATTTATGCCGTTAATCTTAAAGCTATCTACGAGCGTAACCGTAAAGCTAATGCCGGGGTAAACAACGCCATGCTCAACATGAGCATATTGGGTATGGTGAGTTTGCTGATTACGCTGTTGTTTGTGTTTAAGTTTCCTGATTACATCAGCAAACACATTAACCGTTTTATAGCAGCCTTTAGCGAGATTGGCAAAAAAAATTACGAGGTAAACGTGCATTTTCCGGAAAACAGCGAGTTTCAGAGCTTGGGGCGCTCTTTCAATGAAATGGTTACTAAGCTGCGCGATTATGAGGACGGCAACCTGCAAAGCATCAGGTTTGAACAGCTGCGGGTAGAAACCCTGGTGCAAAACGTTACCGATGCGATTATTGGTTTTGATGAAAACCAGAAAATTATGTTCGCCAACCCTATGGCGGTAAAGCTATTGGGAGTTAACGAAACCGACCTGACCGGCAAAAATCTGAACGAAGTAGCCAGCCGGAACAACATCCTGGCCGAACTGATGAACTCGGATAACGCCGTGTACGACCTGAAGCTTGAACTGGACGGCGAGCAGACCTATTTTACCCGTGAATTTTTTGAGATACACCTGCCGGCTCACAAAAGCGGACGCAGTAAAATAGGCCGTTTTGTACTGCTCAAAAACATTACCCGCTTTTACCACCTCGACGAAGCTAAAACTAATTTTATAGCCACCATATCGCATGAGTTAAAAACACCAATTGGCTCAATTAAAATGAGCACGGCGTTGCTGCATAACGACCGTTACGGGGCCATTACCGAATTTCAGAAAGAACTGATAGATAACATTGACGAAGACAGCGACCGGCTGCTTAAAATAACATCAGAATTGTTAAACATGGGCCAGGTGCAAACCGGCAAGCTCTTGCTTAATTTTGCTGCCACCAGCGCTGCCGGCATAGTGGCTTATGCACAAAAAAGCGTGAGGGTACTGGCCGAACAAAAACACATATCGCTGCACATCAATTGCCCTGCAAACTTGCCCGACGTATGGGCCGACCCTGATAAAACGGCCTGGGTACTGATTAACCTGCTTACCAACGCCATAAAATACAGCCCACATGACAGTACTGTCGAATTAACCGTGACCGAAATTGCCGGCGATGTACTGGAATTTGCCGTTAGAGATTATGGCGAAGGAATACAGGAACATTATTTATCGCGCTTATTTGAGCGTTATTTTAAAGTTCCGGGAGATGAAGCGGGAGTTTCGGGGACCGGTTTGGGGCTGGCCATTGCCAAAGACTTTATTACTGCGCAAAATGGCGAAATTGGTGTGCAGAGCCAACTTAATGAAGGAAGCCGGTTTTTCTTTACCCTGCCGGTGTGCCCGTATTGATAGGGTTACGGCGGGCGGTGTCATTTTCACCGTTTCAAGCAAGTTTCAGTAAAATGTTGGTTGATGAAAGATTTATTTAAAAAAGTGTAACGTTTCAAAAATTGCGGCGTCTTATCATTAAACAACAAGCAATTAAGCTCCCATCAAGACCACCTAAATTTTTAATATCATGAAAACATTACACACCTTCTGCTTAGCATTTATTTTATTGGCCACTACCATTTGCGCCAAAGCCGACGAACCTACTGCCGCTAAATTTACCCGGTCGTTTACTTTGTCATCATACGTTACCGCCATGGTTAAAGGCCAGGTTGCAGGCTTCGAAGCCGCCCTTGACCCATCGGTTACCTTCAGCGTTATGCGCGGACAAAAAATTGTGACTTACAGCAAAGAAGATATGCTCGACTTCATGAAAAAGAATAAAGGCGTAGTACAAAACTGCGTGACTACCACTACCCAAATTCAAAGCAATGCCGATATGTGTGTAATGAAGGTAGATATGAAATACGAAAACTTTACCCGCAGCAATTACATCACCATGGCCAACACCGGCGATGGCTGGAAAATCACCAATGTACATTCGGTATTCAAATAATAAAAATCGTTTTGTTTTATTCAGTTTAGGCTGAAGACCATGGGCCGCTGCAAGAGCGGCCTTTTTTGTGTTTTAGTGGGATTGAAACTATGATTTTGCAGGCAGGTTAAACCTCTTAATTGCAAAAAAGAAATATCGTACATTAGTGTTATTCATTGCCTGTAAACTATGCTTATCCGACAATTGCCTTACATTGAACTTAAAGACGCTTATCAAACCGTAAAGTGTTTTGTTGAAGGGCAAACACATGCTAAAATCTACTCATTGCGAGGCGACATCGAAGAACAGTTAGGAATAGCCGGAGATGACACCGAAGAACTTCTCGAAAAATTCATCAAAACTTTTGGTTTATCTGCAAACGGCTTTGCCTTTGATGAGCATTTTTATTCGGAAGGAGAGCAATTTGGCTCCGGCCCTTTATTAATCAATTTCATCGTCCTCATAGTTAAAGTATTCATCGGGCTAATAGAGATACTGTCGTTTAAGCCAGTTAAATTTGCTTGCCAACCTAACTGGCACCGACCATCGGAACGTAAGGTAAGCGGCCTGACTTTTAAGCAAATGCTTACCTGGTATTTGGAAAAGGATTTTGTAAAAGCGGAGAATATTGTATACCAACTTACTATACATGCAAATTAACAAGATCGAGGTAAAATTATTTATGCGGAAGGCATTGATGATAACTCAAAATGGTATCAAGATCCGTCCTTCTTACTACTTGCCTGACATGTCGTATGGGCAATTTCTGATTTACAACCAGTTTAAACCGGCATATTACGTTGATTTTTTTGATAGCCGATATCAAGAAATAAGAAAGCAGGTGGAGACTGACAGAATTTCAGCAAAAGCATTGTTGCGCAAATTATTAGCGACCGATAAGCAGTACCAATTGGCCCTTTCGGAACGATGTTTATGGAAATTTAGATTTGGAAAAGAAATTAGCGTACTCTGTGAGCTTGAGCCATATGAGATAAATAGCCAACATGCTGACTAAGCCGAATCCAAGTCAGTATAAATTATTAAAAATTAATTTTCGCGCCATTTTTATTACAAATCTCAATTATCAATAATCATTATAAAACGCTGAGCAAGCTAAACTATTTGCCTTAAACAGTATAATCTCAAGCAAGCCTTACGCAATTGTAAAGTAATTAACAAACAGACAAAACCTGCAAGAGCGGCCTTTTTTTAAGTTTGGTGGAATTGATGTTTGAGCCATCTACCAGTGAAACCAATCCATGATAATCTATAACTTGAAGTAAAGCTGACCTGTAATTTCCACAAAGGTGTTAATGAATAACACGATAGACAATGGCGAACTGGTTAAGTAGAACAAAAGCGTTATTCCTTTACTTTCGCGCACAAAATCTTTTCGTTTCAACCAGAGAATAGCAATCACAATTGAAGCTATTGTGGAAATCAAGAGCCCATAAATAAAATCTCCATAATTTTCATCATATTCATCTTGGTGCGCCCAATAAGTGTGCAACCAAATAATTGCAATTAACAAGATAATTGTGGTTCTGTAGATGAGTTTCTGGGTAGTCATTTGTTAAGATTTTCGTAGTCATTCAGGTCAATGGGTATTTTTAGTATCCACCGTTCTATTCTTTTTCGCCAAGGCTTAAAATTATTTTTTTTACACAAATGACATTTATAAACCGCCTTATTTTTAGAAAGCTGTTTGATTAATGCATCAATTACGTCCCGTGCACCTGTTATGATTAAAACTCCATTATCACAAACTTACAAGTTCATTTATTTTTTGCGGAAGCTATTCCAATTAAAATCATCTAATGAAGTAAAACTCCCAACAATAAACTCAGAAATAAAAACATATACTATCGAGTTTGATTGCTGGGATAACGACCATTCAGTACACATACAACTTGAACCTGAGGCCTTTGAATTTAGCTGCAAGGGGCATGATAAATTAAGATTTGTTGCGCAATGCGATTCAGATTTTTTATGGGCTGTAAGATTTGACAGGCAAAGTATAGGTGTACAATTATATCCCGAAACTCGAGGAAAATACGACGTACAGGTTTTCTTAAATGGCGAACTCATCTTTTAACAAACATCATTGATTAGGCGTAAACATAACCACGCTAATAACCTATTCATTAATAGAACTGATTTAAACTTTTAATAGGATTAGAGCAAAAGCGAGATAGTGCCAGTTGATCCATGAGCTGTCTGAGGTATCGAATCGGATTAATAGCGTCCTGAAACTGTCTATCCACGCAAAGCACCG
>CAJYSL010000375.1 GCA_913777515.1 uncultured Mucilaginibacter sp. | reverse complement strand
CTTAAAAGAACTTTATCGCCTCGGTATCTCACTCCGGCTTTTTTATATCTGCTTACCATTGCGGCAAGTGACTTTCTGTTTGTTTTTCCCTATCTTCCGATTGGGAGTGCAAAGGTAATCATCTTTTTATCTTTTCCAAAAAAAAGTTTTCTTTTTTTTGACTGGTTTAGCTTGCCTGCCATCCCCGTTTTGATTCAGTTAAACCCGACTTAACGCCTTGTCCTCCTGATGATTATCCCCTAGCTTTTCAATTCACTCCCGCTCGTTGCGAATGGGAGTGCAAAGGTAGAAATCTTTTCCCTTTTGTCAAGAAAAAACTTTTCTTTTTTTCACCCTTTGCTATTTCAAGTTTCAACGCCGCTCATCGTGAACAGGGTTACAAATGTAAGCAACGATTTGTTATCTGCAAATTTTATTTTCAATTGCTCAAACATTTTCATCAAACGGCAGTTTGCTGCTGTTTTTTACGAATACTTGCGCCAGCCTTGAGCATCTCCTGCGTTATAGCACAGGTGTAGTTTTTGATTTCTTCCTGAAAATTTGCTACCGATGCGCCTGAACGTATTTCTTCAAGGCGTTTCTCCCAGTTACCGGTGAGTTCGGCTTGTGCAATTTGCTGATTTTTGACTACCTCGTACACCATCAAGCCGTTAGCGGTAGGCACCAGATTTTTCTTTTCGCGGGAGATATAATCACGCTTTATCAACGTCTCAATAATAGCAGCCCGTGTAGCCGGAGTTCCGAGGCCGCTATCTTTCATAGCATAACGTAATTCTTCGTCGTCAATTTCTTTGCCTGCGGTTTCGAGAGCTTTTAATAATGAAGCCTCGTTATACAGTGGTTTTGGCTTGGTTTGCTTCTCCAATATCGCTTTGTTTGGTACCGGTAAGTCCTCCCCCTTTACCACTTTGGGCAATGAGGTGTTTTCTTCATCCTTTTTCTCCTCGTCGGGTTCGTTAAATACAGCCCGCCATCCGGCAGAGCTAATTACTGTACCGCTTGCAGAGAATTTGGCACCGGACTGAACTGTAATTTTTGTAATCTGCTTGATACACTCCTGGTGAAATGCTTCCAGCATACGGCCTACTACCATCTCATATATAGCCTGGTGGTCTTTGGCCAATTGGCCGGATGGCTCACCGGTTGGTAATATGGCGTGGTGGTCGGTCACCTTTTTGGCGTTCACGCTGCGCCTGTTCAGTTTCGCGCCTGACAGAACGCCAGCTTGCTTACCAAAATCTGGGTGTGTTGTAAACTTATCGATGAGGCCGGGGATGGTCGCAAATACGTCATCGCCAATGTAACGGCTACCGGTACGTGGATAAGTTACCAGCTTACTTTCATAAAGGTTTTGCAACAGGCTTAAGGTTTGGTCGGCCGTAAAGCCTTTGCGCTTATTAGCGTCCTGTTGTAAACTGCTCAAATCGTGCAGTAACGGCGGCGGTTCTTTTCGGGGTTTGGCTTCTACGTTTAGTATGTGTCCGCCTTTTTCGAACCCGGTCGCTACATCCTCTACCTTATCCAATATAACCTGAGCTTCTTCTTTCGTTTTAAAGTTAGTTACCGATACTGCTCTAAAAAGCTGGCCATCTTTATCTAACTGTATAGCTACCTGAAAATACAACTCGGGCACAAAGTTTTTGTTCTCCAGGTATCTTGAGCAAATCATGGCTAACGTAGGTGTTTGTACCCGGCCCAATGAAAGTACCGAACGTGTCCCTGCAGCTAAACTTAATGCCTGGGTGGCATTCATACCTACCAGCCAGTCAGACTGCGAACGGCAATGTGCTGAGTTGAATAAAGTATCGTAATCTGTGCCGGGTTTCAGGTTTTTAAACCCGTCTTTAATGGCAGCATCAGTTTGCGACGATATCCATAAGCGCTTAAAAGGTTTTTTACATTTTAAGTAGTAATATATATAACGAAAAATCAGTTCGCCCTCGCGCCCGGCATCCGTGGCTACAATAATTTCGGTAGCCTCGTCGAACAATCCTTTAATAATATCCAGTTGTTTTTTAACTGATGGATCATCTACCATACCTTCTTTGGTTTTCACCTTGCGGATGGCCAGTTTAAATTTGGCGGGCAGCATGGGCAGGTTTTGTACACTCCAGCCATAATAGCCATACTCTTGCGGAGGCGCCAGTTGCAGCAAATGCCCGAAAGCCCAGGTAAACGTATACCCTTTGCCTTCAATATATCCCTCACGTTTTTGATTAGCCCCAAACACCCTGGCGATTTCGCGCGCAACTGATGGTTTTTCTGCTATAATCACTTTCATAATGCAAACGCAAATCTTTTATCTCTCAAATTCGTAAACCGACAAATATACAAGCATCGATTTACTGCTACTGAGTTATTTTATTTTATGGCAATGTTGGTTAGTTATTGCACCAGGCACACGCCATTAAACAACAGCACTATCCAGATTGTCGCTAAATCGTTAAAGCATTGATTTTGACATAATCACCAGAGCAGGATGGCAACCATGATAGTGTAATTAGTACACATGAAATAAAATCAATATATTTGTAACAGTCAATCTTATCAGGATATTGACAGATAAAAAGAGAGCATCGGTAAATATCCGGAGAATACGTTTAATGATGGCCCGAGCTACTGTAGTAACAGCCATTTTGAGATTGGCCTGGATTTAAAAAATCAATAAATGGAACGAACAAAAATTAAAACCGTAATTGTTGGCGGCGGCTTTGGTGGTATTAATGTAGCCCAACAACTGTTAAAAAAATCTGACAACGTTGAGGTAACTCTCGTTGACCGTAACAATTACAACTTTTTCCCTCCCCTGCTTTACCAGGTAGCAACCGGCTTTTTAGATATCTCGAACATCAGCTACCCTTATCGCCGGTTGTTTAGAGACCAACCTAACTTTAACTTCCAGATGGGCGAATTATTGTCAATCCATCCCGAAGAAAATAAAATATCGCTGTCTACCGGCGAAATTCATTATGACAACCTGGTTATTGCTACCGGCACAACCAGCAATTACTTTGGTATGCAAAACATTGAAAAAAATGCTTTGCCCATGAAAACCATTGACGATGCCGTTGCTTTAAAAAACACTTTACTGCAAAGGCTCGAAGATGCGACTTTAACTAAAGACATTGCCGAGCGCAAACGACTGACTACTATTGTTGTAGCAGGTGGCGGCCCTACCGGTGTTGAGGTTGCAGGTATGCTGGCAGAACTACGCCAAAACATCTTTAAAAAAGATTATCCTGAACTGGCCGACTTACCGTTTGATATTTACCTGATTGATGGCTTGCCCACATTGTTAACGCCAATGAGCAAAAAATCTCAGGAGTATACCCACAAATCGTTAACAGCGATGGGGGTAAACATTAAACTGAATAAAAAGGTAGTTGATTTTAAAAACGACCGTGTATCGTTTGATGACGGCGAAAGCATTGAAACTAAAAACCTGATTTGGTCTGCCGGTGTTACTTCTCAGCGTTTTGAGGGTATGCCTGCCGAAAGCTATGGCCGCGGCAACCGCTTACTGGTAGATGCATTTAACAAAGTGCAAGGCCAGGGCAATATTTACGCTATTGGCGATAACTGTTTGCAAACTACGGATGCGGCTTTCCCTAACGGGCACCCGCAGGTAGCGCAGGTAGCTATACAGCAAGGCGCTAACTTGGCTCAAAACATCGTGGCCACTTTAAGCGGCGGTCAGCAAAAACCGTTTACTTATCACGACAAAGGCTCGATGGCAATTATTGGCCGTAACAAGGCAGTAACCGATTTGCCAAAACCTGCACTGCACATGAACGGCTTTGTAGCCTGGTTAATGTGGTTGTTTGTTCACTTAATCAGCTTGGTTAACTTCCGTAACAAACTTAAAACCGCTTATAACTGGGTAGCGGCTTACATGACCAAAGACCAGCACTTACGCATGATTGTAAAATCGAACGTAAAACGCGAACAGGAT
>CAJYSL010000374.1 GCA_913777515.1 uncultured Mucilaginibacter sp. | reverse complement strand
CGAGTAAGAAGTATTTTAAGAGATAGTAGTTTAGATTGCCACGTGGGGCGGCAGAGTAAATGAGTCTTAAATAAACTAAGCCCTCTCAATGATTATAAGAAAGGCAAGCTAAGATATGGTCATTGCTTAGCTGCGGAAAGTCTTCTAAAATCTCTTCGTGCGTTTGCCCCGAAGCAAGCCAGCCAAGCACATCATAAACGGTAATACGAGTTCCTTTAATTATCGGACGCCCAAACCGGATTTCCGGGTTAATTTCAACATACTTCGTAAAATCAATAACTGATGCCATAATCAAATATACAAAACTTATATGCCTGAATAACCTTAATAGATATATCTCAATAAAATTCCGAAATTTGCCCCACTAAAGTTCATACCTCAAAAGCTCATGCTGCAAATAGAAGAAAACGTATCTCTTAAAAATTTTAACACCTTCGGTATCGAAGTTAAGGCCCGGTATTTTGTAGAGATTAACCATGAGCAGGATTTAACTGAACTTTTTATGGACCCGCAATGGCAGCAAACCGAACGACTGATATTGGGCGGCGGCAGTAACATGCTATTGGTGAGTGATTTTGACGGTTTGGTTATCCGGCTGAACATTCGTGGTATAGAGCATCGCATTAACCATGATACGGTTTTTGTAGAAGCGGGGGCCGGCGAGGTTTGGAACGAACTGGTAAATTATTGCGTAGACCACAACTTTGCAGGTATGGAAAACCTGAGCCTCATTCCGGGCTCGGTTGGCGCATCCCCTATACAAAACATCGGGGCCTACGGTGTAGAACTTAAAGATGTATTTGAAAGCTGCCGTGCGTTTGAGATTGCTACCGGGCAAATTAAAACATTCAGTAAAGAAGATTGCCGGTTTGGCTACCGCGAAAGTGTATTCAAATCAGAATTAAAAGGCAAATACATTATTACATCTGTAAAGTTCCGCTTGTCGCTTACCCCAAAGCTAAACTTAAGCTATGGCGCTATCGAGCAGGAACTGACTAACCGCGGCATTATGCAACCCACCATTAAGCAGGTATCGCAGGTAGTGGCAGCCATCCGGGTCTCTAAACTACCCGACCCTTCAACCATTGGCAATTCCGGAAGTTTTTTTAAAAACCCGGTGATACCACAATCGCAGTTTTCAGCAATCCAGCAGCAGTATCCGCAAATAGCGCATTACCCTGCCGGCGAAAACCAGATTAAACTGGCCGCGGGCTGGCTAATTGAACAATGCGGCTGGAAAGGAAAAGTGGTTGGCCATACCGGTACCTGGAAAAATCAGGCGCTTGTGCTTGTAAATCATGGCAATGCTACCGGGCAGGAGATTTACAATTTATCGTCGCAAATCATAGACAGTGTGTATACAAAATTTGGCGTTATGCTCGAACGCGAAGTAAATATTATTGATTAAGCTACACTGCTCTATACAATACTATACACATTTGTATACAACTCCAACCAGGCGAAAACAAATGCAAGATTTAACATATTTAATGAGTTAAATTTTTATCGTTAAAGAATACCATTATTAAGAAACTGAAAAACAGTGATTTAATAAACGGTGTTTTGTTTCAAAAAATCGCATTTTCTCTCCTTTAAAGAATATTTAAGTAGGTTTTTATAAAATAAAAGTACAAGACCGCTATAAAAGCGGTATCATGTTTGTCAATGTATCTGTACAAAACTTTAACAGATAACAGAATGACAAAGATTGAGTTTAACGCCATGGTACTGCGCCAAGCCAGTTCATTACGCTCATACGCACTGCACTTCACTCATGACGCAGACGACGCTAACGACCTTGTTCAGGATACAATGTTGAAGGCAATTACTTACTACAACAAATTTAAAGAAGGGACTAACTTAAAAGGATGGTTGTATACCATCATGAAAAACACATTTATTAACAACTACCGTCGCTTTGTAAAAATGAGCACATTTGTTACTAAATCTGAAGAAATATCATCAGCCAATCTGGTTTTCAGTTCAACCAAAAACCAAGGAGAATCTAAATTTGTTATGGACGATATCCGTCGTGCTTTAGACAGGTTACCAGAAGACTACTACGTGCCTTTCACCATGTATTTTGAAGGCCACAAATACCACGAAATTGCCGACCACTTAACTATTCCAATCGGCACTGTTAAAACCCGCATTCACGTAGCCCGTAAATTATTAAAGAAAAATTTGAAAGCATATGACAACGGCATTAAAAAGCCAATTTATGCTGACGAGGACTAATCTTTAAAACAAAACTCAACCTATATATAAAAGGGTTTGCTGACAAGGCAAACCCTTTTTTGTTTGTTAGCAATAAGCAAGCAATAGGATTACATCGTTAGGATTTAGAGCCTTCTAATATTTTGATAGCCTCTTGGGCAACTACCTGGCCCGAAATTAAAGCCGGAGGTACGCCTGGCCCCGGAACAGTTAACTGACCGGTATACAGCATGTTTTTTATTTTTTTGGCTTTCATGCTCGGCTTTAAAAAGGCTGTTTGCATTAATGTATTGGCCAAACCGTAAGCATTACCCTTAAACGAATGGTAATCCGCCTTAAAATCGTTCATGGCGTAACTGCGCTTAACAATGATATTGTTGCGGATTTGTTCGCCGGTTACCGCTTCGAAGCGGGTAAGCATAATATCAAAATACTTTTCGCGCATTTGCTCGCTATCTTGCAGGCCGGGAGCCAAAGGCATCAAAAAGAATAAATTTTCGCAACCCTCGGGCGCTACGCTGCTATCTGTTTTAGAGGCGCACGATACATAAAACAATGGCTTGGTTGGCCATTGCGGTTGGGCATAAATTTCTTTAGCATGCAACTCAAAGTCCTCGTCAAAAAACAGGTTGTGATGCTCAATACGGTTAAGCTTTTTGCTGATGCCTACATAATACAACAGACTGGATGGCGACATAGTGCGGTTGTCCCAATACTGCGGCGTATAATTTTGGTAAGGCTTGCTTACCAAAATTTGGTCTACATGCTCATAATCTGCACCGGCAATTACAAAATCGGCTGTAAAATCGCCTTGGGTTGTGTTTATAGTTGTGGCCTTGTAGTTATCAACCTTGATGCTTTTTACCTCGGTGTTCAGCTTAAATTGAACACCGTAGCTTTTAGCCAGTTTAACCATAGCCTGTACAATCTGGTTCATGCCGCCCTGCGGGTACCAGGTACCCAATACCAAATCAGCATAATTCATCATACTGTACATGGCTGGCGTATTTTGTGGTGTAGCTCCTAAAAACAACACCGGAAATTCCAACAATTTAATCAGCTTCGAATTTTTAAAATACTGCCGTACATGCTTGCTCATGCTGGTCAGCAGCTGTATCCCCAGGCTCTTTTTAATCAGGCTTAAATCAAAATACTCGGTAATAGAGTGCGATGGCTTAAATACATACTCGCCCATGCCTACCTGGTATTTGTATTCTGCTTGCTTTAAAAACTCCTGCAGCCCTTTGCTACTGCCGGGTTCAAGTTCATCAAATAAGCTATAAAGGGCATTTAAATCTGCCGGCACGTCAATAGTATCGTTTTTACCATAATAAACCCGGTAGCCCGGGTCCAAACGTTTTAGCTCGTAAAAATCAGATACCTTTTTACCAAACAGGGCGAAATAATTTTCAAAAACATCGGGCATCCAGTACCAGCTTGGCCCCATATCAAAAGTAAAACCCTTATCTTGCCATATCCGCGCACGCCCCCCTGGTTGGTCATTTTTTTCGAGTACGGTTACCTGGTATCCTTGTTTAGCCAGTAAGGTAGCAGCGGCCATACCGGCAAAGCCGGCACCTATTACAACAATGTTTTTTGGGGTCATTACGGTTCTACAAGGCTAAAGTAACCAAATTGTTTTGCTGCCAAACAAAACAATTTGGTATAAATTAATGTACATTTGGTATAAGCCCGCACTACCTGATGAATTTGTATGACGAAACCTGCTTTGAATGCAGTAAAATTATAACCAATAAATATAGCACGTCATTTAGCAAGGGCATCATGGCTTTTGATAAACGTTTCCGCTATCCTATTTACGCCATTTACGGTTTTGTACGCTACGCCGACGAAATTGTAGATACTTTTCACGACTACAACAAGCAGCAACTGATTGCCGGTTTCAGGGCCGAAACCTTTGTGGCTATCGAGCAAAAAATCAGCTTAAACCCGGTTTTGCATTCTTTTCAACAAGTAGTTAATCAATACAACATTGACCATGATTTGATTGACGCCTTTTTGCGCTCGATGGAAATGGATTTGGATTTAACTGCCTGCGACGGCGATGAGTATAAAGAATACATTTATGGTTCGGCCGAGGTAGTAGGCTTGATGTGCCTGAGCGTTTTTTGCGAAAACAACCCGGCACTTTACCAGCGCCTGGTGCCTATGGCCCGTAGCCTGGGGGCGGCCTTTCAAAAAATAAATTTTCTGCGCGATGTAAAGTCCGATTTTGAAGACCGCGGCCGTACTTATTTTCCTGACGTTGATTTTAAGCGCTTTACGGAGCGCGACAAGCAATGCATCGAAAAAGATATTGAAAAAGATTTTGACGATGCCTTTACCGGTATTAAACTTTTACCGCCGGGAACGCGTTTAGGTGTTTATATTGCCTATATTTACTACCGTCAACTGTTCAAAAAAATAAGCAGAACGCCCGCCAATACTATTTTGCAGAAGCGCATTCGTATCTCTGATACTCATAAAACTGCATTGTACTTTAAAGCTGTTTTGCATCAAAAGCTAAAAGTGATTTAATGAAGTGGAAACCGTTTGCAGCAGCATTAACATTTTTTGTGATAATGCTGGCAAATACCTTACGTGCCGATACGCCCAGTCCTAAAGTTATACGCAAACAATTGTTAGAAGCGCTCGACCGGCGCAGCCTTACCGATTCTTTATACAATACCCTTTCGGCCGAGCCCAACAAAAGCCCGCTGTATATTTGCTATTTAGGCGTAGTACAGGCTTTAAAAGCCAAACATGCCTGGAACCCGTATTACAAAGTTAAATACCTTAACGATTCGGAAAAAACCCTACAGCAGGCCATTAACCATGAGCCGGATAATATCGAAATCCGATTTATGCGATTCTCGATAGAGCATAATGTGCCGGGCTTTTTAGGATATGGCAAACACCTGGTAACCGACCGCGAGGAAATGATCAAACAGCTTAATGCCAAACATTATGGCACGGTCGACAAAGAAACCGTGGTTACCATCATTAGGTTTTTGCTGGACTCCAAACGCTGTACACATCACGAAAACGAAACACTTAAAAAACAGTTAGCCGCCTTAACGTGAAATACGCTTACCTGCTCATCAATTTCCTGACTATTTTATTTCCGGTATTGCTATCGTTTGATAAACGCGTGGCCTTTCATAAAAAATGGAAATACATCTGGCCGGGCATGGCTGTAACAGGGCTGGTATTTTTATTTTGGGATGTACTTTTTACGGTTAAAGGTGTATGGTCTTTTAACCCGGATTATATCATTGGTATCAAATTTTTTGACCTACCGTTAGAAGAAATTTTATTCTTTTTGACCATCCCCTTCGCGTGCATATTTATTTACGCGTGTCTTGATTATTACGTAAAGTGGTCGTTGCCGCAAAA
This sequence comes from uncultured Mucilaginibacter sp., assembly GCA_913777515.1. GTDB lineage: Bacteria > Bacteroidota > Bacteroidia > Sphingobacteriales > Sphingobacteriaceae > Mucilaginibacter. Next base: position 3,490 of record CAJYSL010000374.1, on the reverse strand, counting down.
TATCAGTAAAACCATCTCCCTACTGGTTATCATCTTGTGCGTAGCTATGCTATCCGTATATTACAACCGCTTGTATACAGCCGTTAACTTTGGCTTTTTACTGGTGGTACTCATCGCGTTGAAGTACGTGCTTAAAGCAAACTGGCTCAAACGGTTTTACATGACTTACGTGGTGTCATTACTTCCATTTTATATAGTGAACGGCATTTTAACATCGGTACCTATTGTGATGTACAACAACGCCGAAAATATGGGCAAGCGTGTAGGTACTATCCCTGTCGAGGACCATTTTTACTCGATGGCCCTACTACTCATGAACATTGGTTTCTTTGAGTATTTAAAGCGCAAAAATCAATCATCAATAGCATGACCGATTTACCTGTTTACACCCGGTCGCAGCTGGCTTTGCGCAATGGGCAGGATAAGCCGCAGATTTGGATAGCGCATGAGGGTAAAATTTATGATGTTACCCATAGCCGCTTATGGCTTAACGGCAAACATTACGAACACTGGGCCGGTCAGGACTTAACCGAAGAACTGGCCGGCGCGCCGCATACTGCAGATGTATTTGGTCGTTTTAATGTCATAGGAATACTTAAATAATGTATATTACACCAAAACCCAAACTACCGCGTTAGTATTGGAAAGTAAACGTTAAAATTGCAACAAATGAGAAATGTGATTTCAGTATTGAGCAGCGTTAAAGAATTGATTATTGCTATTTTTTCTCCCGCTAACTCTAAGCCAAGCCCTGTTTACGTACCTGTAAAGCAAGTAAATAAACACCCTTTTATAAAAAACTAAAGCAGCGGAAACTGCTTTAGTTTCCCTCTTTTATTCTACTGTTCATCTGCTTTGGCAGCTGAACAGCTTTTTTTTCGAGCCATCCGCATAACCTGTTCCAGGTTGTTTTAATCAACATCTAACCGTTGATGTTCCCTGCAATAATTCATAAAAGCTTAGCTTTGCGTTTAGCTAAATAACTCATGACATTAAGTACGCCCGATAAAAACGCACAAAAAAAATACATTTTGTTCTTTTTATTAGGATGGACATTACTGAACGTTCTGCAAGCCTGCACCCTGGGCATACACTCTGACGAAGCTTATTATTGGGTATACTCCCGTTTTTTAGACTGGGGGTATTTTGACCACCCGCCTATGGTGGCGGTATTCATCCGCATAGGCGACAGCATTATACATAACGAGTTTGGCCTGCGGCTCATGACTATCATCAGCAGCACGGTATCGATGTATGTGCTTTGGCTCATTGCCCGTAAGTACCAGGTCAGTGCCCGGTGGTTTATGGTAGTTATTACCGGAACGCTCATTTTTCATATCTACGGGTTTAGTACTACGCCTGATGCACCGTTGCTGCTGTTTACTATCCTGTTCTACTACTTTTACCAGCAATACCTGGATAACGACAGTTGGAGCTTAGCGGCTATTTTAGGTTTGGTAGTTGCCTGCCTGTTGTATAGTAAGTATCACGGACTATTGCTGGTTATACTTACGCTGGCTGCCAATATTGGCTTGTTCAAGCGCCGAACGTTTTATTTAATACCCATACTTGCATTAGCCTTATTTGCGCCGCATTTGCTGTGGCAGGTTAACCATGGCTATCCATCGGTTAATTATCACCTGTTCGAGCGTTCGTCAGAAACCTATGAGTTTGCGCACACCTATCTTTATATTCCGGGACAGTTGTTGATGGCAGGGCCGTTGGTAGGCTGGTTTTGGTTTTACTACGGCTTAGGTAGGCGCAGTACCGATTTATTTATCCGTTGCCTGCTGGTAAACAGTGCGGGTATCTACATCTTCTTTTTACTCAACACCGCCAAAGGCAACGTACAGCCACACTGGACACTAATTGGCTTTGTACCCTTGGTATTACTGGTACTCATCAGGCTGCACCAGGACACTTACCCGAAATGGTTATTTAAGCTGGCGGTTGTTAACGCAGCCTTGATTGTTGTGTTCAGGTTAATGCTGGCAGCCGGCTTGCCTTTTTTAAAGAACGCCAACGCTTTTAAAAGTTACTACCGTTTTGATGAATGGAGCCGGCAGATTAAACAAAAGGCAGGCAATCATTACATCATCCTTGAAGGCGGGTTTCAGTTGCCCTCGAAATATAATTTTTATACCAACAGCTTAAAAGGTTTTGATTACGATGATGTGTTTTACCGCCGCACGCAATATGACATCTGGCCAATTGAGGACAGCCTGCAGCATCAAAAGGCTTATTATCTATCACCCTATCCCATGGTGCTTAAGGCCGATACCCTGCATACCGCCGACGGGATATGGTATGGGGCCTGGGTAAATGATGTGCACACGTTTCAAAAAATAGACATCCGTACCGATAATTATAAAATAAAGGCCTCGCCCAGGAAACCGCTTAATCTGAAATTACAGTTGCTTAATCCGGGTAACAGCGATGCAAATTTTAAAGCTACGCCCGAACAGCCGGTAGAGTTACGGGCTTGCTTTTATAAAAACGACAGTTTGCTGCATGTTATAACGGCAAAGCCCGATTTTAATAAAATCACCATCCCGGCGCATCAACAGGTTAATTACGTTCTGCAGGGACAGGCGCCTGTTGCCAAAGGTCGTTATATGCTCATTTTTTCTATTCGCACCAAGCCTTTTCCGGGTGGCAGAAACAGCAGGATTGTTAACTTTACCGTGCAATAATTTGCTTTTTAGCTGATGAATAAAAAACTCTACTTCATACTTTTTTTACTATTACTCACCCGTTTTGCACAAGCCCAAAGCCTGGATGTGCATTTTAACGGCCTGGGCTTTTTAGATAACCGCGAATACCGCGCGTATATTGACCGCTCACGTACCTATTCAGGCACTCGTTTAGCGCTTGATTTTGGCTTAAACCTTGATAGCCTCAACCACTTTGTAGTGGGCGTAAACGGCATCCATGAGTTTGGCGCCAAGCCTTACTTTTTGAAGGTAGACCCGGTAGCTTATTATGAGTTTAAGAGTAGTAAGTGGCTGTTTAATGCCGGTATGTTTCCGCGCGAGGGTTTGCTTACCAATTATCCGAGAGCTATTTTAAATGATACGTTAAGATACTACCGCCCCAACTTAGAGGGTTTGCTTACTCGTTACCAAGGCGCACATGGCAATATTACCATCTGGCTGGATTGGGTGAGCCGCCAAACCAATACCGACCGCGAACAGTTCCTGTTTGGTTCGTCGGGCAAGTACTTGCCTAACGAATTTGGACCGTTTTACCTGTCGCATTATTTTATGTTGCTGCATGATGCAGGGCCGGCCATAGGCATCCCGAACGACCATATACGCGATAATGGTGCAGCGCAAGTACGATTAGGTTACAATTTTGGTCATCGTACCATGTTCGACTCACTCACCGTTGAAGCAGGCGGAATGATGTCGTTGGAGCGGGTACGGCACGAGGGTGGTGGTGGCTGGAACCTGCCTTTGGGTTTTGTGGCCAGCGCGTACGCCAGTTTTGG
>CAJYSL010000373.1 GCA_913777515.1 uncultured Mucilaginibacter sp. | reverse complement strand
CGGTCGCGGTTAATGTAATGGGCCAGTTGATACACTTGCGTTTTGTAAACATCACCCAATACTGATATGCCGCCGCACATATCGCCGTAAAGCGTGCCATAACCCACGGCAGCCTCGCTTTTATTACTGGTATTTAGCAAGATGTAACCAAACTTATTACACATAGCCATTAACAACACGGCCCGGCTGCGGGCCTGTAAATTTTCTTCGGCAATATTAAAAGGCAAGCCCTGAAACTGCGGATGCAAAGCTTCCTCAAACGCATCAGTAATGCCCTTGATAGCGATAGTTTCCGATTTGCAACCCAGGTTTTTTGCTAATGCTTCTGCATCCGAAACAGAATGCCCGGTAGAAAACTTGGATGGCAGTAATACACCCATCACATTTTCGGCCCCTAAAGCGTCAACCGCCAGGGCAGCCACTACGGCCGAATCAATACCTCCCGACAAACCCAGTGTAGCTTTACTAAAGCCGGACTTTTTAAAGTAATCGCGGATGCCTAAAATCAGACCTTCGTAAATCTGCTCAATATCACTCTGGCGCTGTTCTTTTAAAGTTACCGGCTGATCAGGTGTAATCGAAGCGTCGTCATTTAAAGTATAATAGGCTAAAGCCTCTTTAAAATAAGGCATCTCGTCTACCAGCTTGCCGGTATTATCAAACACTAACGAGCCACCGTCGAATATAATTTCGGTTTGTGCGCCTACCTGGTTTACATACAAAAGAGGCAGCTTGTAGTATTTAGCGTTGTCGCCTAATATCTGTATCCGCTCCTCATCGTGGTTATAAGCAAACGGCGATGCGGCTATGTTAATCATTACGTCTGGCTGTTGCTTAATCAGCTCATCCATCGGGCGGGTGATGTACAATGGGTTTTCGATGGTGTTCCATAAATCCTCACAAATGGTGAGTGCAATGCGGCGGCCTTTGTATTCTACGCAAGCAAACTGTGTTTCGGGCTCAAAGTATCGGTATTCGTCAAATACATCGTAGTTGGGCAGTAAGGCTTTATTAACCACCTGCAATACCTTACCATCTGCAATAAAATAAGCAGAATTGTGCAGGTCTTTACCGCCTTTATTTTTACGTTGGTTAGGTGTGGGTATACCAATAATACAGGCAATATCGGTACATACGGCCGCAATTTGCTGTGCTGACTGTTCGCACAAACCAATAAACTCTTTAAATTCTAAAAAATCGCGGGCTGGGTAACCACTGATGCATAATTCGGCAAACACCACCAAGTCGGCACCATTGCTGCGTGCGGTTTTAATGCTGTCTATAATTTTTGCTGTATTAGATTCGAAGTTACCAATGTGGTAATTAAGCTGTGCCAGCGCTATTTTCATAGTTATAACGATTAGAAGTTTTATAGCTAATTATTGCAACCCAAAAACAATATTTTTGTTGAAGCTAAATATGACGAGACTCTACGCAAGCAAAGTAAAACATTTTTGTGCGCTTTTTTTAATGGCAACGGTGGCTATATCCTGCCGGCAGGACAAAAAAGACATCGACCTGAGCAACATTAAGCTCGAAGTACATATTGAGCGGTTTGACCACGACTTTGACCAGTTGCGAACGCCGCCGATGCAAAATAAGGTATCCGGTTTGCAGCGTAAGTATGGCGCTTTTTATACCGATTTTGTAGAACGTATTATTGAAGCCGGCTCGGTAAAAGACACGGCCTATTTTGCCAATATCCGGGGTATACTCAACAGCAAGCCCTACCAGGATCTAAAACATGAGGTTGATTCGGTTTACCCTAACCTTAAAGACCAGGAAGAGCATTTAACTGACGCATTTAAGCGGGTAAAATATTATTTCCCTAAACAGCAACTACCAAAGATATATGCCTACTTGTCGGGTTTCCAGGTGCAAACCAGTGTGGGCAATGGTTACTTCGGTGTGGGGCTGGATATGTTTCTGGGTGCAAAATCCAAATTTTATCCGGCGCTGATTAACACTTATCCACAATATCTATCAAGGCGCTTTACGCCCGATAATATGGTACCGCGCATTGTAGAAGGCATCTTGCGGGAGGATATTGCCCCAGAAGGCGATGAAAAGTCTTTATTAGAAAAGATGATTTACGAAGGCAAGGTGATGTGCCTAATGGACCGCCTACTCCCTCATGTGCCCGACAGTACCAAAATTGGCTACACCACCCGGCAGATGGAATGGTGCCAGGCTTTTGAAGGAAACATCTGGGGCTATTTTTTAAATGAAAACCTGCTCTACGAAACGGACTATCCTAAAATGCAAAAGTATTTTAATGAAGCGCCATTTACACCCGGCCTGGGCGAACGAACTGAGTCGGCCCCGAAGCTGGCAGTTTGGACAGGCTGGCAAATTGTAAGGCAGTATCTTGCTAAACACCCAGACACTACACCGGCGCAATTATTAGCCATGAAGGATGCGCAGCTTATTTTAAATGATGCTGCCTACCATCCTAAGTAAGATTTAGAATTTCATGTAAACGAAAAATGGGTTTCTGACATTTCAGAAACCCATTTTTCAATGCTTGTAATATTGAAATGTCGACTACGATTTTAAGATAGCAAATACACCTTTTAAAGCAACCAGTATACCGATAACTAAAATGATGTTAGAAACGCTGGTGAAAATAAATCCGTGACCAAAAATCTCATCCAAAAAACGGAAGAATACCCCTGCTAAACCAAGAATAACAGAAGCAGTGATAATTACATATATATTTACTGAATTTGCTTTTTGCATTGAGCTCATAGTAGTTACAAATTTTGTTGCCGCAAAAATATAAATGTTTAACTAATAACCGGCATCAGCTTTCAATTTTTTAAACAGATTTTATTGGGCTTACCCATTTAATTTTATAATACTTAACGGTAAACCAAAGTATCACACCCAACACCAGGAAAACCCATAAGTTAGCCAAAGCTATAACGCAGTCAGCAAACATAGACCACCCATTACTCAATGCAAATGCCATACGCTGTAAGAATGGTATTTGATAAACCGCAGTGTCATCATTGGCAATGTGCTCAATACTAACGGTGTTGTTTTGAGACAAAGTTAAATCCACTACACTATATTGAACAGCGTGGTCAACGCGTATGTTATTAACTTTTTCATTAGCTAAATCATCGCTTATTCTCAATACGGCTGTTGGATCTTTAAATTTCACTTTACCCTCCTTCTGCTGCTCAACTAACTCTTTACGATTATTTTGGTACAGTTGAGAGGTAAGATAATCAAAGGTTTTATCTTCAATGTCCATGCGTCTTATGTTAACGTGCAGGCCCAGTTTGCTTACATCACTCATAAATTGATTTAAAGCAGCTGGCGGCACTCTAACCGTCATGGTTGCCGTGGTATGATAAACGGTAACTCGCTGTAAGGAATCGCTGCTTAGTTTCATGTCTTCGCTCCGCAATTCCTCCGATTGTAGATGATGATTCATCACCATACCATGATAACTTGCCGTAGTGAGCTGCACAATATCCTCACTTACCTTAGCCGCGTCTTTCACCTTCATATCTACCTGAGCAGTTCTCACTAACTTTGCCCCGGTTGAATCTGACGAGACTGAAGTTGCCGAATCAGCCAATTGTTTGCTCAACTCCGATTCATAACTACCACCGCCTCGTTTACAAGCTGCAAAAAGGCAAAGAACGGCCAGGAGCAGCAATAAGTTACTCATTTTCATAATATTAAAGTTTAAAGGTTTCGTTATTGATACCTTATGCAGCTCAAAAGTAACCTTGCCTAAACGCATGTACCAAACTTGTTACAATAAGCAACAATAAGCAGGCTGAATACCGAAATCCACTAAACAAAAAAAGCCGGACGAGCGTCCGGCTTTTAGTCAATATATCTAAGTTTATAATTATCCGTTCGATAAGGCCGCAGCACCGCTTACGATCTCGGTAAGCTCTGTAGTGATTGCTGCCTGACGTGCCTGGTTGTACGAAAGCTTTAAGGCCTTCAACAACTCACCAGCGTTCTCAGTCGCTTTGTCCATAGCTGTCATCCTTGCACCGTGTTCTGATGCGTTCGAATCTAACACTGCACGATACAACTGAATTTTGATGTTCTTAGGAATCAACTGCTCAACAATATCTTTTTGCGATGGCTCTAAAATGTAATCTACCTGCTCAGAAGCGGTTACTTTCTTTTGCTCGCCTTCGGCTTTAGGCACCGGCAATAACTGCTCGGTTACCAGCAGTTGCATGGCTGCGTTTTTAAAGTGGTTATACACGATCTCAACACGGTCATAATCGCCGTTGATGAAACCCTGCATGATGCTCTCAGTAATTTTAGATACGTTGATGAAATTTAAATCGCTGTAAACTTCATTGTTATCGCCAATTACGTTGTATTTACGCTTCATGAAGTAATCCTGCGCTTTGCGGCCAACAGCTACAACCGATACATTTCCGGCAGCAAACTGGTCGCTGTACTTGTCGGCGATCAAGTTGTTTGCCATTTTAATAGCATTGGTATTAAAAGCACCAGCCAGGCCCCTGTTTGATGATACTACCACAATCAGTACACGTACCGGTTCACGCTCTTGCAAAAATGGAGAAGCGCCGTCTTCGATACTGGCTGATAAATTGGCCAGCATTTCTTTTAACTTGGTAGCATAAGGGCGCA
>CAJYSL010000372.1 GCA_913777515.1 uncultured Mucilaginibacter sp. | reverse complement strand
TTAATCAGGCCTTGCAATACTTGTATCTGGCTTTGGGCAAAAGTACCGTCTTCCAGGCTTTGCAATAGTTCGTTGCGGTACTCAGATTTTACTTTTTCATAAACGGCGCTTTGTTCGTCGCTCATTTTGCAGTAAAACAACTGCTCGGTTTTAGGGGGTAACTCGGTAGCCACCTGTTCTTTGGTACGGCGCAGTACAAAAGGCTTAATCAGTGCCTGTAGGCGGTGCGCTTTATCTTCGTCTTTCTTTTTTTCGATGGGCGTTACAAACTCGTTTAAAAAAAACTGCTGGTTACCCAATAAGCCCGGATTGATGAATGACATCTGCGTCCATAAATCGTTCACCGTATTTTCGACTGGTGTACCGCTCAATATGAGTTTGTGGCGAGACTTAAGCTGCTTAACGGCCTGGTAAGATTTAGACGATGGATTTTTAATGTTCTGGCTTTCGTCCAAAATCACATAGTCGAAAAAGAAAGCCTTGAATAAATCTACATCAATACGGCTGATACCGTATGTTGTAACCACCACATCGTAATTGCCAAACACATCCGGCGATTTATACCTGAATGCTCCCGTATGCACCATCAGCCTCAGCGTGGGTGTAAATTTAGCAGCCTCGTTCATCCAGTTGTAGATAAGCGAGGTAGGCATAATCAGTAACGAGGTACTGGTGGCACCGATGGCCTGGGCATCTTCTTTATTTTTTTGGAGCAGGGCCAGGGTCTGTATGGTTTTTCCCAAACCCATATCATCAGCCAAACAACCACCAAAGTGATAATCTTTTAAAAACTGGAACCAGTTATAGCCGGCCTGTTGGTAAGGCCGTAAACTACCGGCAAAGTTTACCGGTGGCGCTACGTCTTCCAGTTCCTCAAAATCGTTCAATTTCTGCAGCTTGCGGTTAATGGTAATGCTGGCCAGTTCGCCCTCTGCTAAATCATTAATAAGGCCGATGTGGTGCTTGCGCAGTTTTAAATCTTTGTTGCCCTCGGCAAAACTCAATAGGTTACCATATTGCGCAAACCACTCCTGCGGTATCACCGCAATTTCGCCCGATGGCAGTACAAACTCTTTTTTATGATTGAGGATATGGTTACGCAGGTCTAAAAACGGAATCTGGTACGGGCCAAAATGTACAATGGCATGAATATCAAACCAGTCGTTATTTTCTTTAACCTGCAAATCTATCTTACTGCTGCCAAACAAGTAACGCTTTTGGCCTTCGGGCTGCTCAATGTCAAACCCGGCGGCTATCAACTGGTCATGATGCTGATTTAACCACTCAAAAACCGAGAAAGACTGGTCGGCCTCTTCGTTTTCCTGCTTTACTTCCAGGTTTTGGAACAACGAGGATGAGGTAGTAAGCCCCATGTTTTCCAGTTGCTGCAGCTTATTTTTCTCCCAGGTTACCGAGCGCCTGATGCGGTGAAAAATGTAACTGTCGCCGTCGCGGTCTATCTTCACTGATATTTGCCGGCCATCACCATACGGAAACGTGTAACCGGCATATTTAAAAAACAGCTGTATTTGCGATGTGCCGCCGGCCACATAAATAGGTTTAACAACGGGCCTGGCATCGTATTTTTCGGTGTTAATGGTAAAGCCCTCGGCATGCACATGGTGCTTTTCAATCAGCGGCGCCACAAAGCGCTCAAAATAAGATTGCTCTGCACTGCGCGGAATGGCTATGTATCGCTTGTTTAAAAAAGGAAGCAGCTTTTTGCCCTCAACGTCTTTATCAAAATAGTATAAGGTATCGTCAAGCATCATCCACCCCGGATGATTGCATATAATTTCGGCACCCTTAAACATGAACTCGATTTTCATCCCCTGGTATTTGATAGTCGGGTAATATCGAATCTCGTGGTCGTCGCGTTTAAAGTGGAACAGTACGGTGGCGGGTTCGGTAGCGATATGCAGCTGCTTTTCGGCCGGATAGCCCTCCTTGCTCATCAAAAACAACTTTTTGTCGTGCATCAGGCTCAGCGCCTCGGCCATTTTCTTTTCAATCTTCGGCCTGATAATTTCAAACAGTTGCTCGTTAAAAACCTTGCTAAAAAACTCGTAAGGCCGTACCGGTTTTTTGTGGTTCTTTTTGATGATTTGACCCTGCTCAATTTCTTCCAACAGCTTAATCAGCTTTAAATCAGCCTCGCTTATGCATGAGCTAAACTCTTGGGCAGTATTGGTAAACAAGCGCTGGTGTGTGAGCGAAAACTCGCCATTGGGGTTAAGCTGTACAATATGCGGCTCAATCAGCCACGATAAGTACTCGTGGCGGGCAAGGGCATAAATAAGCTGGCAAGGTTTGGTGCTGTCAACACGTAGCATAAATCCGGTCAAAAATTTTGGGAAGCTACATTAACAAAAATTTCAAACGTAAGCAGAATTTGCAGCAATAAAAAGCCAAAATCCCAAAATGTTAAAAATTAATAGAATGTTAATTTTTGTAGCCAATGCATCACCGGCATTTAATTAGCTTTAGCATCAAAGGTTTAAACACTTCTTTTAATATGAGTAACAGCACTTCTCCGGATAAATATGACACCCTGGTAAAACTAAGCATGGGTGATTTTAAAGCTTTTTTGTACGACTGCGACGGCACCCTGGCCGACAATATGCCTGCCCATACCGAAACCTATATCAAGGTAGCCGCCGAACAAGATGTAGTGATTGACGGTGCCATTATAGACGAGTTTGCCGGCCTACCCATTGTAAACGTCGTAGAAAAAATTAACGAGCGTTACCAAAGCACCTTTGACCCAGATAAGTTTAAAACACAAAAATACAAGCTGTTTTTAGAGGAATATATTGAGCGTACTCAGCCTATTGATTATGTGGTGAACCACTTAAAAAGCCACGCCGGGTTGGTTAAAATAGCAGTAGTGTCGGGCAGCAGCCGAATTGCCGTTGAGAAAACGCTGCAAATTTTAGGTATAGACCACCTGGTAGAAGTAATGGTGTGCGCCGGCGAAACACCGCAGGGCAAACCCCACCCCGACCCGTTTTTAAAAGCAGCCGAATTGTTAGGCATAGCACCCAAAGAATGTTTAGTTTTTGAGGATGGCAACGCCGGGGTACAAGCCGCCGAAGCTGCCGGCATGCGCTGGATACGAATTGATAAGCTGCAAGCCGGTTAATTATAGCGCACCCAGCCTTTGTAAAGCATAAAACAAAGTAGCGCAGTGCAGGGCCTGGGTTATTTTATTGTCGGCAAGCAATTGCTTCACCTCGTCGATGGTGTACTCTTCTACCACAATTTCTTCCTGCTCGTCCAGGTGCTGGCCCTGTACTTTTTTACCGCCAGTAGCCAGGTAGCAATGTGTTACATTATTTGCCGTGGAGGGGTTGGCATGCAGTTTACACAATAGCTCCAGGTTATTAAATTCATAACCTGTCTCTTCGAGCAGTTCACGCTTCATGCCCACTATGGGTTCTTCACCGGCTTCAATCACCCCACCGGGAATTTCGAGCGATACTACACCTGCAGCGTGGCGGTATTGCCTCACCATAATGATTTTATTATCTTCGGTAAGCGCTACGGCATTGGCCCAATCCGGGTACTCTAACACGTAATAGGCTGGTACAATACGCCCGTCGGGCATCTGGCATTTGTCGGTACGTAAGGTAGCCCAGGGGCCTTTATGAATATATTCGGAGGATAGTACTTGCCACTTTAAATCAGGCGCCATGTTGTTTGAGGTATTGCTGTATCACCCGTCGTTTGCTGATGTTTTCGAACAACTGCATATGATGTTCTAGTTCAAGCAGGTCGAGCAAAGTTATTGTTTTTTGCAGTTTGTTGAGGGTTAAATTATCATCAACAAAAGGCTCAGCACTGTAATACAGCAACTGCGCAAGTGTATTTATTTTGGCTGCGCTAAATTGCTTTTGATGCAGCCATTGCCAAAACTCATCGTTATTAAAAGCCAGCAATTCAGCTTCTTTTACATCATACTCCTCATCAAGTACGCCGTTATATACCTGGCGCACTTCCTCAGGTTTAGCGCCGGCTGTTTTAAGGCCCAGCAATTTAGCAATGGCCTGCGCCAGTCGCTGCGTTTCGTTCAAAAAATAATCTCTGCGGTACATTGTTTAAATTAATTTACCAGCTGCCGGAGCTACCGCCACCACCCGAGCTACCACCACCAAAGCCGCCGAAGCCACCACCTCCGCCGCCGCCCCAATCGCTGCCGCCGGAAGAGCCTCCCCAACCACTACCTCTGCTACCGCCGCCACCTAACATGTTACCGGCTAAAAACCACCAAAACGGACTGGCACCGCCACGGCCACCAATAATCTGGCCGCCACCACCGCCACCTCCCCTATTTTTGATGATAAGGATAATAACGATAACAATAATAGCGATAATTAAACCTGATCCAGCTCCACCACCGTCGCGCTTACGCCTGGTGCGTTGGCTATTGGCATCTTGCGGGTCGGCCTTAAATTCGCCTTTGGTGTATTTGATGATGTCATCAGTAGCCAGGTCGAGGCCTTTGTAATAATCACCGGCCCTAAAGTTGGGCTTAATATCCTGCTGAATGATTTGCTGCGTTGCCGCATCAGTTAAACTTCCCTCTACGCCATACCCGGTTTGTATGGTTACCTTACGGTCATTAATAGCCGCCAGCACCAGTACGCCATTATTTTTACCTTTTTGACCAATACCCCAGTTACGGATAAGTAAAGCACCATACTCACTGATGTCGTAATCGCCTACCGATTTAATAAGCACTACGGCTACCTGCGTTGACGTAGAATCATTAAACGCCACCAATTTATTTTCCAGTTTTTGCTTGTCATCTGCCGAGAGCGTATTGGTATAGTCAGTAACCAGCGTGTTTGAACGCGGCGGAAATTGCTGCCCGAAACTTGTGAGCGTCGTAAAAACGACGGTAAGCAAAAACAGTATCTTTTTCAGCATCATAAATTCGTCAGTTAGTCGCCATCCATAAAGGCAATATCGTCCGATAGTTCGTTGGTATTACCGGCTTGGTGCGGAAAGTATTGTTTAAGCTTCCGGCCTGCACGGTCAATGCCGGTAATAATGCCCTGGATGATGTCGCCTTTTTTAAAGCAATCGAGCATCGCTTCTTTGGTCGAGTCCCAAAAATCGGCAGGCACCACCTGGTTAATACCCGAATCGCCGATGATGGCAAACTTACGGTCTTTGGTTGCCAGATAAATCAAAACACCATTACGGTGCTTGGTTTTATCCATTTCGAGCTTGTTAAAATAACCGGCGGCCCGGTTAAGCGGTTCTTCAGAGCAGGTATTTTCTACACAAATACGAATTTCGCCCGATGTGTTTTTTTCCGCCCGCTCAATAGCCTGCCGTATCCGCTGCTGTTCGTCCTCGTTAAAACCCATAGTTAGTTGTTTGTTGAGTGGTTGATAAGTGAGCAGTTAATATAAGGTAATTTCAAATGGTTGAACAAATCGTTTTTCAACCACTTAACCCATCAACCACTCACCCAACATTAAAACTCTACTTTAGGAGCGTTTTTGGCGGTGGCATCGGCCTCAAAATACCCTTTAGGGGCAAAGCCAAACATTTTTGAGGTCAGGTTATTCGGGAACGTACGAATTTTGCTATTATAGGCTTGTACAGCATTATTAAAATCCAAACGGGCAACGCTGATGCGATTTTCAGTGCCTTCTAACTGGCCTTGCAATGCCGTAAAGTTATCATTGGCACGCAGGGTTGGGTAAGCTTCTGAAGCCACCAATAAACGGCCCAGCGCAGTGCTTAACTGGCCCTGTGCCTGTTGAAACTGCTGCACGTTTTCGGGAGTCAGTTTATTAGGGTCAACCTGGATAGATGTAGCTTTAGCACGGGCCTCGGTTACTTCAACCAGGGTGCTTTTTTCAAAATTGGCAACGCCTTTAACGGTTGCTACCAGATTAGGTATTAAATCGGCCCGGCGCTGATATTGGCTTTGTACCGCTCCCCACTTGGCCTTGGTATCTTCGTCTAATTGCACAATACTATTATAACCACATGAACTGAATGACATGGCTACCATAACGAACAGGATTGCGGATAATAATTTTTTCATGTTTTTTGCTTTCGTTTTTAGATTAAAGTTGAACTTTGGTATTTAGAGTACAAATGCTGTACCGTTGTTACAGTTTTTACCTATAATGCCAATAAGGCAATTATGTTTTATCTCAGGTATCTAATACTATCGAAATTGAAAAAAATTAACCTTTCTCTAATTATATTATCAATTCAGGCACTTACAGCAACGGCCCAAAACCGGAATGCTGAAAAACTGGTGCCTTACGTAAAGCCTATTATCGGTACCGAACGCATGGGGCACACTTATCCTGGTGCCACTGTACCATTTGGCATGGTGCAACTCAGCCCCGAAACAGATAGCGTAAGTTACGAACTGAATGGCAAATACAATCCCAAAGTTTATGAGTACTGCGCCGGCTACCAGTATGAAGATAAAACCATCACCGGCTTTAGCCATACTCATTTTAGCGGTACCGGCCACTCCGATTTAGGCGATTTTTTGGTGATGCCGATGGTAGGCGCCGTGAAACTAAATCCGGGTACAGCCGATAAGCCGAGCAGCGGCTACCGTTCGCGGTTTTCGCACCAGAACGAGGTAAGCCAGGCCGGTTACTACAAAGTTAAACTGGACGACTACAACGTACAGGCCGAAATGACGGCCAGCACGCGTGTAGGCTTTCATCAGTATACTTTCCCGCAATCAGACCAATCGCACATTGTGCTCGATTTAACTGCCGGTATTTATAACTATCTGGACAAAAATGTATGGACCTATGTGCACGTAGTAAACGACACTTTGGTTACCGGCTTTAGGCAAACCAATGGCTGGGCTAAAAACCGGGTATTGTATTTTGCCATGCGCTTTTCAAAGCCTTTTGTGAGCCATGGCTTCCGCAACGAGTCTACGCGCCAGGTATACCGCGGCTTTTGGGGTAAGTTTAACCAAAGCCGTAACTTCCCGGAGATAGCAGGTCAGCGCATCAAAGCCTATTTTGATTTTAAAACTACTGAAGGCGAAAAGGTGAAAATCAAAATGGCACTGTCGCCGGTGAGCATGGACGGGGCACTGGCCAACATGCAGGCCGAAGTACCGGGCTGGAGCTTTGAGCAGACCAAAGCCGCCGCACAACAGCAGTGGGAAACTGAGTTGCATAAAATTGAGATACAAACCAACAGCCGCGCCACTAAAGAAAACTTTTATACTGCCGTTTACCATACGTTAATCAATCCTACCATTTACATGGATACCGACGGACAGTACAAAGGCCTGGACCAAAACGTGCATACGGCCAAAGGTTTTACCAATTACACCACCTTTTCGTTGTGGGACACATACCGTGCCTTGCACCCACTGTTTAATATTATTGCCCCAGAGCGTAATAACGACATGGTGAAATCAATGCTGGCGCATTACGAGCAAAGCCCGGAACATATGCTGCCGGTATGGTCAAACTCGGGTAACGAAAACTGGTGCATGTCGGGCTACCATAGTGTATCGGTTATTGCAGATGCCATTATAAAAGGTAATAATGCCGGCATTGATGTTAACAAAGCACTGGAGGCTTGTGTAACCACCGCCCGCAAACGCGATTACGAAGGCATTGGTTATTATATAGATAAAGGCTACATCCCTGATGAGCGCAACGGCGTATCGGTTTCGAGCACGTTGGAATATGCTTACGATGATTGGTGCATCGCGCAATTAGCCCAAAAGCTGAACCGCCAGGATATATACCAGGAGTTTAGCAAGCGTGCCCAAAACTACCGCAACGTATACGATAAGGCATCCGGCTTTATGCGCCCGCGGTTGGAGAATGGTTCTTTCAGACCTAAATTTGACCCGCTCACTACCATTGGCCAGGGTTTTATTGAAGGCAACGCCTGGAACTATACCCTGTTTGCACCCCAAGACCCTAAAGGCTTGATTGAGATTATGGGCGGTAACAAGCGGGTGGTGCCTTACCTCGACTCACTGTTTACCATGCACCTGCCCGATAAGTTTTTTGAGGAGACGGAAGATATTACCCGCGACGGCATCATTGGCAACTACGTTCATGGCAATGAGCCCTCGCACCATGTGGCCTATCTGTACAACTGGACCAACCAGCCCTGGAAAACCCAGGAACGGGTGCGCATGATTTTACCTAAAATGTATAAACCTACGCCAGATGGTTTAGGCGGCAACGATGATACCGGCCAGATGAGCGCCTGGTTTATTTTCACCAACCTGGGCTTTTACCCGGTATCGCCTGGTAATGATGAGTACGCATTGGGCAGTCCGGCTATCAACGGTGCAGTAGTACACCTGCAAAACGGTAAAACATTTACCGTAACGGTAAAAAACCAGAGTGATAAAAATGTTTATGTGCAAAAGGTGCTGTTAAATGGCAAGCCGCTAAATGGCCTTTCTATCAAACACGCTGATATTATGAATGGCGGAGAGATTACTTTTTACATGAGCAGCAAACACTCCTAAATAAACACCTGCTTCAAAACTTAACTAGCAAAGCACAATGGTACATAACTATTGCGCTTTGTTGTTTTATAAGGACGACAGAACACATGCCAGGAAATTATGTTAACGTAGTGGCAGATTTGCTTAGGCTGCTTATCTTGCCAGTAACATGATTTATCCCAAAAACAATCCACTTATCTATCGTTTTTTTCATCATTACATCGGGCATTTAATTAAAAGCAACTTCAAGGCTTTCAATTTTAATGCGATGGAGGCAGACAAGGATAAATCCATACTATTACTGGCCAACCATTTTGGTTGGTGGGATGGTTTTTTATTGTATTGGCTCAATTATAAACTGCTCAAAAAAAAGTTCCATATCATGATTTTAGAAAATACCGTAAAGCGGGTATTTTTTCTGAAATACATGGGCGCTTTTTCGGTAGTTAAAAACTCGCGGTCGATGATTGAGTCGCTTAACTACGCTTCAGAGTTACTGCAAGACCCGCAAAACCTGGTGTTAGTATTCCCGCAAGCCCGGTTATACTCCAACTTTGTTGATGATATTCATTTTGAGCGGGGGCTGCTCAAAATTATCAAACAGGCGGCGGGCAAGTTTCAGTATGTGTTTGCCGCTACTTTTATTGAGTACTTTCAGCATAAAAAGCCCACTATCAACGTTTATGTACAAAAGCATCCGGATACAGCTGCCGGAAACATTGATGAATTGAAAGACTTGTTTCAGCAGCATTATGAATCGGCCAAACTGCTTCAAACTCAAATTGTATTATAAACGTGATTATTGCATTAGCTATTATTTTCATTTTCCTGATTCTGCGCTTTGCCGTAACGCTGTTCAATTTTATATCAGACCCTAAACTGCGCCGGGTTAACCACCGTTACCACGATTTGGTCTCCATCCTCATCCCTGCCCGCAATGAGGAAGCCAACATACTGACTTTGCTCCGCTCTATAGATGCGCAGGACTACCAAGACTATGAAGTGATTATAATGGACGACGACTCTACCGACCGCACGTATACCATTTGTGAGGAGTTTGCCGCTACCCATTCACGCTTTAGGGTAGTAAAAGGCAAGCCGCTGAAAGAAGACTGGCTGGGTAAACCCTATGCCTGCCATCAACTGGCCCAATACGCCAATGGTAATTATATGCTGTTTTTAGATGCTGATGAGCAAATATATGACGGCCTGATTAATAGTGCCGTGCATCGTATGCAGTCTAAAAAACTGGCCTTACTCAGTTTATTTACTAACCAGGAAATGCAATCGTTTGGCGAAAAGGCTGTAGTGCCGTTGATGCATTACATATTGCTCAATTTATTGCCTGTCAGGCTTATTTACCTGCTAAAAAATCCGGCGTTTGCTGCGGCAAGCGGGCAATTTATGCTGTTTAACGCTGCCATATACCGGCAATACCAATGGCACCGCCAATCAAAAGACCGCGTGGTTGAGGATATTGAAATCATCAAACAGGTTAAAACAGAGAAACTACCGGCCGAAAGCCTTTTGGCTAATGGGCTCATCAGTTGCCGGATGTATACCAATTACCAGGACGCTATCAAAGGTTTCAGCAAAAACTTTTTGGCACCATTTAATTATAGCATCATCGGCTTTTTATTTTACCTGGTGCTGGTTATCGGCGGGCCGCTGTTTGTAATTATCACCCTTAACCTGCCACTTATTTTAAT
Source organism: uncultured Mucilaginibacter sp. (assembly GCA_913777515.1). Lineage (GTDB taxonomy): Bacteria > Bacteroidota > Bacteroidia > Sphingobacteriales > Sphingobacteriaceae > Mucilaginibacter. The sequence continues at coordinate 16,048 of CAJYSL010000372.1, read as the reverse complement.
GATGTGCGGCCTAATTGTATTGAGCCGTGTTATGATTTCGCTTACTTCCGGCCAAAATGCCTGGCTAAATAGTATCTTGCATCCGTTTCAAATGTTCAATCTTCTGCTTATAGGCTTGGTGGCCATTCAAAATCAGCTTACCAATAATCACACTTGGAAAGGCCGCCGGGTATGATGTCGCCCCGCAAAACCAAGATTTCTGTTGCTATCATCATCCTGTTTCATACAGTAGGGCTTGTCGGCTTTTTTGTACCGGCTTTAACGCCTTTGTTTTTAAAACTGGTTCCGTTCCACTTATTGTTGATGCTGCTGGTTATTTTAGCCAACCACTACCGGCTCAATAATCGCTTTTGGGCATTTGCGCTGCTTATATTTTTCGGGGGCATTATTGCAGAATGGATTGGCGTACACAAAAACTGGCTCTTCGGCCGGTATCATTATGGCGGGACACTCGGAGTTAAGATAGACAACATCCCGTTGATGATTGGCGTAAACTGGCTGATGCTGGTTTATGCAGCCGGAGTTATGATGCAAAGATTCAGGCTAAAATCTATGTTATTCCGTATTTTAATTGGGGCCGCTATATTGGTTTTGCTGGATATATTGATTGAGCCGGTTGCCATTAAATTTGATTACTGGACCTGGGTTGACTATACCGTTCCGTTAAAAAACTACCTCTGCTGGTTTGGTGTAAGCGCTGCTTTTTTGTGGATTTTTGAAAGCTTTAAGTTTAAAACACAAAGCATTGTAGCGCCTATTTTGTTGTTGGTGCAGTTTATATTTTTTGCTTTGTTGCAAATTAAGGTTTAGCAGTGAGCTTTATATTGAGGCAGGTAAGGTGTTATTATATTTTGTTGTAATTTTGAATTATGGGAGCATATCAGTTAAAGGTACAGATAGATAAAGACGCGGGATTTTGCTTTGGCGTAGTATATGCCATCGATATGGCCGAAGAAATACTGGCCGAAGATGGTTACCTGTATTGCCTGGGCGATATTGTACACAACGATGAGGAAGTAGAACGCCTGAAAGCCAAAGGGCTTCGCATTATTGACCATGCCGACCTGCAAAACCTGTATAACGAAAAAGTGCTTATCCGTGCCCACGGCGAGGCACCGTCAACCTATCAGTTAGCGCTCGAACATAATATTACCTTAATTGATGCCTCTTGCCCGGTAGTGCTCAAGCTGCAAAACCGCATCAAAACATCGCACGATAATAAAGAGAACATCATCATTTTTGGCAAACATGGCCATGCTGAGGTGATTGGTCTGCAAGGGCAAACCAACAACGAAGCCATCGTATTTCAGGATTTGGCCGAGTTAGACACAGTAGAATTGCCGCAGCAAATTACTTTATACAGCCAGACTACTAAGAGCACCGATAAATTCTATCACATTAAAGACCAACTGATTGAACGCGGCTACGAGGTTAAGGCCAATGACACCATTTGCCGCCAGGTATCCAACCGCGACAAAGACCTGCATACTTTTGCTACCCAGTTTGATAAAATTGTATTTGTATCAGGCAAAAAATCATCAAACGGAAAGGTACTGTTCGAGGTTTGCCGTAAATATAATCCGGATACTTACTTTGTTTCGGCTGTCAATGAGCTTAATCCCGAAATGTTTTCGCCGGGCGATACCGTGGGTATTAGCGGAGCTACCTCCACCCCTATGTGGCTGATGGAACAAGTAAAAGCCGAATTAGAAAGATATTAATAAGCGGTATCGGTCAAATTTTAAACAGAATTTGATTAAGGACTCATGAGGATAAGCTAAAAAAGCGCTGAATATTCAGTGCTTTTTTAGCTTATTTGCTTTTGCATGAACCGCAAGCATTTTCTATCCGCTGTTATCCCCGCTGCCGCTGCAGTCGCTTCCTTAAAAGCGTCGGCCGCCAACGTTGTTGCTGCTAATAAAATAGCCATTCCACGATATTTAAAGCCAGGCGATACCATTGGCATTACCTGCCCGGCCGGTTATATCAAAACAGAAGCCGTACAACCCGCCGTGCAACAAATGCAAAGCTGGGGCTTTAATATTAAGATAGGCCAAACCGTGGGTAAGCGCGATTTTACCATGGGCGGCACCGATGCCGAACGGCTGGCAGATTTGCAACAAATGTTGGATGACCCGAACATTAAAGCTATTATGTGCGCCCGAGGCGGTTACGGCGCTGTACATATTATAGACCAGCTGAATTTTAAGCGGTTTATGGCTAAACCAAAATGGGTGATTGGTTTTAGCGACATTACGGTGCTGCATAATCATATTCATACCAACTGCCATGTAGCTACACTGCACAGCAAAATGTGCAACAGTTTTCCGGATAACTGGAGTCTGGCTGAGCCTATCCAGGTTGAAACTATCCTGTCAATTAAACAGGCATTAACCGGTCCCAAAATGAGTTACACGTCTCCGGCATCTGCGTCCAATCGACCGGGAGTGGTCACGGCACCTTTGGTTGGTGGTAACTTGAGTATATTAGCCACACTAACCGGCACCCGGTCGGATATCAATACGGATGGTAAAATCCTTTTTTTAGAAGATACCGGCGAGTATATGTACAACATTGACCGCATGCTTTACAACCTGCAACGCAGCGGCAAACTCAGCAAACTGGCCGGTTTGGTAATAGGTGGATTTAAAGTGAAGCCAGATGAACCCGATGACGAATTTGGTAAAACGGTGAATGAGGTGGTTTTAGACCGGGTGAAAAATTATGCCTACCCGGTTTGCTTCGATTTTCCTGTCGGGCATCAAAAAAACAACTTTGCGCTAAAATGTGGTGTTACGCATACACTCAATGTAACGCCAACCGGCGGAACGCTTAATGAAGTATGAAGTCCACATTTAAAACACCTGGCTCTATTTAACGTTAAAGTTGAGTAGCTTAAACATACAAGCTATAAGCCTGTAATAAAACAGCGCGTTTGACCAAGCAGATTAATGATTTTAAAGTGGGGCTTATTCATCTTGCTTTTTTCGGGTATGGCCTCGTGTACGCGGTGCGGGCAAAACGGCAATCATACCTCAAAAAAGATATTTGCAGATGAACACCCATCTTTAAGTAACGATACGCCAAACGTGATGATTATCTGGGATACGGCGGCCCGGAAAATTTCGCACGATATTTATTTTGCTGAGTATGGCCGGATACATCGCTACAATAGAGACACTTTGATATTGACCTATCACGGGGGCAGCAAGGGTAACGAATGGGACAATATTGTGATGCGCCAGAGTTATGACAACGGCAATAGCTGGCATCCGCCTAAAATTATTGTACCCGACAATAACCGGCAACGGTATTACGGCTTTTCTACCCCCGAACTGCTCAAGCTTAAAAACGGATGGCTGTTGCTGGCATACACCGGGCGTGGTAAACCCGACGATAGCACACACAATAACATACAGGTCACCATCAGCAAAAATGCGGGTACTACCTGGAGCAAACCACGTATTGTAGCCTCCGGCCGCTCCTGGGAGCCAGCCATGATTCAGTTACCCGATGGTACCGTTGAAATGTTTTTCTCGACCGAGTTATCCAGCTCTAAAAAAGCCAGGGGCAGGCATGAGCAAAAAATTGTGATGTCCTCTTCAGATGATAATGGCGAGAGTTGGAAGGCCCCGATTGATATTGCATTTGGCAGTAAACGGCGTGATGGGATGGCCGCACCATTAGTATTAAAAGACGGCAAAGGGATTGTGGTCGCCTTTGAGTCTGTTTATCACCATCAATCACCCTGCTTTATCTGGTCGTCGGTTGATGCCCAGTGGCGCTATCAGGGTTTGGGGTCCGAAGGCAACGGCAGGCGTTGGTGTGGAACCGCCAATGTATGGGGTGGCGCCCCTTACATGCTCCAACTACCCACCGGCGAAATACTCATATCGGTGCAGGATGCCGGCGGCCGGCCGATAGAGCGTTACACACAGTGGAAAAAGAATACCATGCTGGTATTGATAGGCAATAGCTCGGCCCGGAGCTTTTCAAATACGTCATGCCCATGGCCTGACTTGCCCGACAATGAAGGCGCCTACTTTAATTCGATATTCTTGAAAAACGATAGCACCGTTTTGGCTGTAAGCACCTACAATTTTAAAGATAAGCATAGTGAAATATGGTGCAAAGAAGGTCACATCAAACGCGGCATATCCAAACGCGAGCAGTTAGCCAAAGCACGCTGATTACTGAATCATAAATTGCTCGAAGGCTGCACTGTCACCTTTAAAGGCATCAAAATCAACGGCATGGTTAATGCCGTTAACGCGGGCAGTTTCTGAGTGCTGCCAAAACCACCAGTTGGTATTTTTACCCGCTTTAAGTTCCGCTTTGTTGTAATGCGCAATCCACAATTTATACTCCGGGAAATAATCTTCCAGGTAATCTTTGTAAAAACTTAAACCGGAATAGATAATTGGTTTGACCTGCGTTTTAGCTTCTACCTGCAGTAAAAAGTCTTTGAGCTGCTTACGCATTTCGGCCGGCGACTTACCATCCAGCGTTTCTATATCTACCACGGCAGGCATATCGCCGCTTTCCAGCCTTACGTTTTGCAGAAAGAAACGAGCCTGCCACAAACCACTCTTTTTGGGGCGGAAGTAGTGATAAGCCCCACATCGGATACCGGTTTTGGCAGCCTCACGCCAGTTACGTTTAAAATAAGGGTCAACCGTCAGTAAGCCTTCAGTAGCCTTAATAAAAGCAAAGCTAATGCGTACACTATCCTCTTCCATAGCGCGTACTTTACGCCAGTCAATACGGCCTTGGGCGTAAGATACATCAATACCATGAATGTGATAACGGGTGGGTATGCGTATGCCGAAACTTTTGTACGTACGATAATGTGTTGACGCACCTATGTTAAACATCCATCGCCAAGTTGACGAAAAAAAGCCAACCACATATCCGTAATAAAAAGGCGATAACAGTATTAGTAACGCCCCGGCAATCACCGTTTTCCAGGGGAAAGCAGATGGTTGGCTTGTCTTTTTTGTAACTTTAGAAGGCGCCCGCCGCACTGCTTTAGCCACCGGTTTTAAAGGGGTTACTTTCTTTTTTGCAGGAGCGGAACTTTTAGGGGCTGGCACTTTACAAAGTTAGCACCCAAAAGTTATACTGCCAACAATCACTTTACATCAGCATCAAAAGCGCTGTTCAATATTTTGCCGTTACGCTTGGTTTGCACCCATATACGGTATTTGCCCGGCTGCGGAAAAGTATAAGGAAAGCTGATTTGATGCGCGCTATGCTCATTGCCACCAGCGTTGCTGTGCTTCATGCCGGCCATCAGTAACTGGTTACGCTCACCCTCATTCATGGCGTCCAAACGGGCCACCATACGGTTTACACTGTCGGCAAAAACCTTAGGTGCAGGCAAATATTCAGCTACCGGCCGATGAAAAGCCATCCTGTCAAGCAAGGCTTTTTGCGACCCCATAGAGTAGCTGCCCGAGGGATGCAGATGGATATACACACTGCCATCGTCTTTTAAGATAACGGCGTGTGCCATCATGCCCAGGTAAGGTTCCAGTTTAGCCGGTTTACGGTTCTCATCCAGCATTTCAAAAGTAAGCTCGGTCAACTGACCTGCCTTCAGCTCTTGTCCCGGCTTTTGTACCCACACGGCAGAGGTACCGTCCTGCAATTTGGTTTCAACCCCAGGCGCGCCGCACATAATGGCGTTTACGCTTGGACGTGTAAAGTTTTTGCTGTTGATAGCGTTAGTTACAAAATAAGTATCGTCTTTATCTGCTACCCTGCCCGAGGTTGACGGGTTGCTGGCCTGGCGATAGATGGTTTCCGGGATAGTTAGCGTATCAATAATGGTTTCTGCAAAACCGCTCAACCGGGTAATATCAGCATATATCCAGTATTTGCCTGCGGGTAAATCAGGTATCTTCGTAACAAAGGTTACCGAGTCGGCGCGGCGCGGGTGCAGGTGGGCAAATACGTCCAGCGCATCCGCTTTTACCAGAAACATGTGCATCAGCTTACCATGGTCGGGCACCAGGTAGTTCATTTTACGTATCAAATTACCTCTGCGCGTACGGCCTAGTGCATTAAGCTGGGCAGTATCAATGGTAAACTTTAATAAACCGTTTTGGGTATTTAAGGTAGATTGGGCTTGTAGCGGCCTGTACAAGTACTTGTTATAACTTGCGGCAGCGGCATTCCACCAGGTATAGCCTCCCCATAAAATTAATCCCAGTACTAGCAAAGCACCAAAAGCCCCTGTTACCCTACGGCGACGCATACGTTTGGTTAACGATTCGTCGGGATTCAATTGGCTATCGCTCACGCTCGAACTGATAATGGTTACCATCAGTATCACCAAAAAAACGGCCATGGCAAAAAGCCCCCAGCCCAAACCGGCCGGCATGGTTCTTTTAGCAGTTGATACGGCCATCACCGGTACCACTACCGTGCCTTTACCCTTCGGACCATTGATAGTGAGCTCGATACTGGATGTACCGGTACTCATTAACCATACTTTATTATCAAAGCGCCCCGGCTCGGTAGCCGATGGCTCTGCAATATCCGCTTTGGGCGTACCATCTGCACCAACATACCAGTATACCGGCCGGGCACTCACCTGAATACCTTTGGCTTCGCCTTCTAAATAAACAGTAACCGCAGCAGTACCGGGTATCACGTCGGGCGGATTGATGTTGGCAATTAATTTATACGGACCGGCATCGCCTTCGAAAGTTACACCGGGGCTACCTACATGTGCCCAGGCACTGATACAAAGGCAAATGAGCAAGCCAATGGAGAATAATATCTTTTTCATGAATTGTGATGCGGCTTAACGTTTAACTGATTTCATCCAACCGCCCCAAACCAGGCCCAACCATGATGAAATGGTACCGATAGCTATGGCAATACCCAGTCCTTTAACCAAGTCGCCTGCACTCGCTACATGGTCTGGTGCAAATGCATAGCGGTATTTATAATTAGGGTCGGCACCAAAATACCAGGACATAGTGCCGAAAAACCAGTTACGGGCATAAGGCGTGGTCAGAAAATCACCAAAAGGCCATTGCACGGCGAATAAAATAAGCACAAAGGCAATGCTGATGAGTAAAGCTCTTAGTAACGAAAAGCTTTTTACGCGCTGATTGATGATATCGATAGTGAGCGCCGGAAAGACCAGCAACAACGGGAAATTGAAACTTTGATAATGTGTGATATGATTTTGCACCGGCCCTAATTTGGGCTCCGCCGGAAATAATGGCAATATCCACACCATTGCGGCCATAAAAACCATGTATACCAAGGCCATATAGGTAGCGCCCCAGCGGGTAGTAGATGCATTAGATACGGCCACCATAAACAATGGGAACAACATGGCGCTTACTATATAAAATTCGCTCGTGTGCATAGACTGGCGTCCTAAATACTCAGACGCTATGGTAAATAACATCACCAGTAAAAACCCCGACGACAGCGTAAAGCACCAGGTTAAAACCTGCTTGTTATAATGAGCAGCACCTCCGGTACGGTTTTGCAGCGCCATTACACTCACCATAGCACCAAACTGGATGGTAATCATCCCCAGCAGCAGCACGGTGTGCGGCGGCGATAGGATTTGCACATCCAAGCCGAAGGTGTTATGCCACCAGTCGTCAAACGGGGCCGAGGTAATCATGGTAAAAGCACCCCAGATACAGAATAATGCCCCCAATGAACCGTAAAAAACTTTCCAGAAACGGATGGATTCTTGCTTTTGGGCAGCGTGGCTGGCAAAGGTGAGGCGTAAAACGTGGTAACCCGAAAACAGGCCTGCCGTAACAGCTCCCAGGTAAGTAGCCAAATGTGGCGGCGAAAACAAGCCGTCGCGCCCGATACTCATGTGCCAAGATATGTCCCACACCAAACCTACAACGATGCTGAACGAGGCAAAGACAACAGCATAGATATAAAAAGGCAGCTTATCGGTGCTGGCAACGGTAGTTTTAATTTCGGCGGTCGTGGCCGGAAAAGTAATGGAATTCATTGAATATTTAGTCAGTCTAAAGCTAACCAAATATTCATTCTACGCAAACTATTAACCTGTAAGACTTTATAATAATTTAAAGTATAAATATGCCCCTGTAACGCAGGCTGCCGCAAAACCTAATCGCACAATGGCAAAGTAAACCAAAACGTACTGCCTTGGCCCGGCTCGCTGTCGGCACCAATTTCGCCGCCGTGCTGCTTGATGATTTCGGCGCTGATATACAAGCCTAAACCTAAACCCGAGATGTGATAGCTCGACGACTCGACCCGGTAGTAACGATTAAACAAGTGAGGAATTTTATCCTTGGGTATACCCGGTCCTTTGTCAATCACCGATACCTTTACCATACTATCGCAGGGTTGGATGTGCAAAGTGATACATTCCGAGTCGGGGGCATATTTTACCGCGTTGTTCACCAGATTGGTTACCACCTGGTCAATGCGATGTTCGTCGGCACAAATCTGTAATTCAACATCACCTGTAATACTGATTTTTTGCTTACCTAATATAGCAATTGGGTTAGCACACGCACTTAAAAGCTGCGATAATATAAAAGGGGTTTTATTTAAATTGATTTGTGGTTGCTGCAGTCTGCTCACATTTAATAAATCCTCTATGAGTGTACTTACCCGCTGTATACTTTTGCGCGATTGTAAAATCAATTTCGGCATCATGGTTTTTGACGGGTCGTCTTTCATCTTATCCATCAATTGTAATGATGCCTTGAGGCTGGTAATGGGCGTTTTAAGTTCGTGACTGGCAATGCTTATAAAGTCGTCTTTTTGCTGTTGCAGGCGTTTTATCTCGTCAATGTCGGTAGCTGTGCCTACCCATAGGTCAATTACGCCAAACTCATTGCGAACCGGCTGCACGCGCAGTAAATGCCAGCGGTATACGCCATCGGCGCCCTTTTCACGCACCTCAAACTCGCCGGGAAGATTGCCGGCTATAATGCTGCGATATTTTTCCACACAATACTGCCAGTCATCTGGGTGAACCACTTCTTTCCAGCCCAAAGTCTGCGTTTCGTGTACGCTCAATCCGGTATATTCGTACCAGCGTTTGTTGTAAAAAGTAACTTCGGGTTTAGCATTGGTAGTCCAAGCAATTTGTGGCAAGGCGTTAAGCATATTGCGGTAGCGTCGCTCGCTGGCGGCCAACTGAGCAGTGCGTGCTGTTACCCGTTCTTCCAGTTCATTATTTAGCTGGGCCAGTTTTTCTTGCGAAACTCTTAACTCTTCAATAGTCGCCAGCAGTTCCTCATTGGTCGATGCTAGTTCTTCGTTGATGGCCTGCATCTCCTCGTTGAGTTGATGTTCCTTTTCGCGGGCTTCTTCAATCTCTATCTTTACCCTTTCGCGTTCGGAAACATTAAGAGTCATGCATTTCAGAAACTGCAGCTCCCCGCTGCTATCAGTAATAGGCGCAACGGTAATTTGCCACCACGACCGTTGTGATGGTTGCCCCTCAACAGACGGCGAATCAAATACCAGGATAGGCAGCTCGACCGGCTGGCGTTTTGCAACCACTTCTTCCATCCCGTTTCGTAATCTCAGAAACTGCTCGGCACTGCCCTCATCCCATGGTTTATAAACCTCAAATGTAGGTTTACCAATAATTTCTTCTACCGGTATTTGCGAGGTGCTTTTATATAAATTGTTTACAGCGACTACCGTAAATTCGGGCGAGTTGGCCTTAACCACCGAAACTGGACTGGCCGATTGGTGAAACAAAGCCTTGAACATTTGAGATTCCGTCGTATCCATCTAATCGTTGAAATGTTAAATCATCAAATATAGATAAAACTAAAATGTTTAAAATTCTTTTCAAGAATGACAAGTTAGTCTATGTTTATGCGGCTGCCAAGCATCAATATTTGTGCAACGCAGCTACCACATATCCTACGATTTCTTTAGTATAAAGTTCCCAAAAATGTAAAGTTTCGGCAGCCGGCAGCAAAGAGTATAGTCCCTGCTTTTCTACCCCTGCAACATAATGACATGGATAAGGAACAACATCAATACCGCTCTTTTGAAAAATCAGCATTGCCCGCCTCATGTGAAAATCGGACGTAACCAATAGATAAGGCGGCGGCAAATGCCGGGCGGCGAGCAGTTTTTTGGTGTAGGCTGCATTCTCGATGGTATTGCGCGATTGACCTTCAATCAGTACACTGCTGTCAGGCACATTTAAATCTTTAAGCTGGCCTTGCACCCAACACCCTTCACTAAACCCATCAGGAGTGATGCTGGCATTACCGCCGGTAATGAGCAAATGTGATGCTTTGCCGGTCGCTTTTAATTTTAGTGCTTGTATAAAACGGTCGGAGGCGCCGTTGAAATAGCCGGTACTATCCTGTTTTTCAGACCCGAATCCGCCCAAGATAATAGCACAACTGTAGACTTTATTGTTTTTCAACGGCGCCGCCGGATACCGCCATAGTTTGGCGTAGGTATTTAATAGCAACGGAACAGAAAACAAATACATTAGAATAAGGCCGGCAAAAAGCAGCTTTTTGTGCAAGCGGTTATTTTTAGTTACTAAAGCCCCAATAAACACTACAATAATCCAGGTAAACGGCAGGATGGCGATAAGCAATAGCTTGGATAAGATAAACATAGATTGAAGCGTTATTTAAAAGACGTTGCAATTTAGCAAAATACCCTACGCCCCCATGATGGTAAATTGCCATCCACACAACCAAACAAACCGGCTGATACCGCTCTTAACTATATAATTGGTGACGTTGATTAATGAGTAAAGACATCAAAAGCAATTTTTATGCAGGCACCAGTAATGTAGTGTTACCGGTACCCAATAAGCACGCGTACCCGGAGGCGTTTAAAGATAAAAGCCGCTTAACGTATTATAGCTCGCTATTTAACAGCGTGGAGATTAATAGCACTTTCTATAAACTACCGCTGGCCCGCACTGTGGAGCGGTGGGTTAATGAAACTGATGATAATTTTAGGTTTACCTTTAAACTCTGGCAAGCCATTACCCATACCAAGGGAGAGCCTTTTTTAAATGAGGATGTTTCCCGCTTTATCAACACTATCAATCATACAAAAAATAAACAGGGCGCATTATTAATCCAGTTTCCGCCAAGCGTAACCTGCAACCCGGTATTACTGCACCGTTTGCTAACCGAAATTAGATGGGCAGACGCAGATGTACAATGGCCGGTAGCTGTCGAGTTCAGGCATCGCTCGTGGTATACCGACGCCATTAACGAGATGCTGGAGCAGCATGGAGCCGCCATGGTGTGGCATGACCTGCCGGCATCGGCCGCACCTATGCCGGAGAGTGATGTTGATTTTATTTATCTACGCTTTCATGGCCCCGAGGGCGGGTACCGGGGCAGTTACACCGATAGCTTTTTAAGTGAATATGCTTCTTATATTACCGACTGGCTTAGTGAAGGTAAAACGGTATACGCCTATTTTAATAATACCATGGGTGCAGCCGTGCAAAACCTGATGACCTTAAACCAACTGGTGAATAGCCATTTCTAATAGTATAATGGAACAATTGAGCTTTTTTGAGGATGCCGGACAAAGTAAAGGTTTACCTACCGAACTGTTGGAATACTATCCGGCGGTATTCAACGCCGACGAGAGCCAGCATTACCTGACAACGTTTATCAACACCATTACTTGGGAGCAACGCACGATTAGTATGTATGGTAAAAGTATGATGACACCGCGCCTTACCGCCTGGCATGGCGACACCGGTAAAAACTATGCTTACTCGGGCAGTAAGTTTAATCCATTCCCGTGGACACCCGAACTTTTAGCCATTAAAAAGCGAATTGAGCCGATAGCAGGCACAACGTTTAATAGCGTGCTGCTGAATTATTACCGCGATGGTAACGACTCAGTTGCCTGGCATAGCGATAACGAAACTGAACTTGGCTCGCACCCCGTCATTGCATCGGTAAGTTTTGGCCAAGTACGTAGTTTCGACATCCGGCATAAGCAAAACCATGCAGAAAAACACAGCATCAAGTTAGAAAGCGGGTCACTGTTACTGATGAAAGGCAACCTGCAGCAACAGTGGGAACACCGGATTGCTAAATCGGTCAGTGTGATGAAACCCAGGGTAAATTTAACTTTCAGGATTATTACCTGATAAAGTGAATGATAATCATTGTTTTTTCAGAAACGACTTTGCGACTTTTTGCAGGAAGCTGCAATTATTATTTTGTTAAAAATATAATACCTAACAATAATACTAAATATACTTGCGCATAATACGGGGCAATATACAAGCGAGCAGATAAAAAAAAGGCGAAGCAAAAATGTCAAAATTGATGGTAAAAAGATTACGCCCAGCAAAATGGAATATTAACGCATTAAGTAAAACAGCCAGCAGCAGGATTAAGTAAAATAAGCACCAGCCTTGCTTAACCCACCCGACCTCGTGTTTCAGCAAACCAAGGTATCCTATCCCGATGTTTAACGAGGTACGTAGTATGGTTGCATACCCGGCCCATTGTTCACTTAAATGTACATTAAACAACCGCGCTAAAACGGTTTGTTTTGTTGCTATAGTGATAAATAACAACAAACAGAAAATAAAAACCTCACGCTGTTTAAGTCGCATTCTACGCTTTTAAAACTAAATAACTTATTTAACCACTAAATAAACCAAGGTTTAACCATCGTTTTAATATTACCGATTTCTCAAAACGTTTACGTTTAATCAGACTATTTAAGGGAGAACTGTTAACTAATGATGATGGACACTTAATTTTTAAACCATTTTAGATTTACCCTTAATTAAAAGCTGATATAGATTAAATTTATGTCAGCTATTACATTTAACAAAACACTATCGACTTAAAATTACAATTATTTTAAAGAAAGCACTATTTTATTTGATTTAAGATAACAATGGACTATTAAAACACTTTTGATTATTCGATTCTTTAAAAAAAGAACTTCTCACAACGTCCTTGAGAATAAAGGACAACTACCCTAAAACTGCATCATAATTTTGACGCCAGAAATCAACCCCTAATTGATATGAAAAAAGCGTTTTTATTATTGCTTTTGCTTCAACTTGCCATTTTTTCGGTAAAAGCACAAAATTGCGGCTCCTTCCAACCAACAACCATTTGCTCGCAAGCGCCGCCGGGTCAGCAAACCAACTGCTGCAGATGTGTAGGAACAAGGCCACAAAATGCACGTTTTTGCGCAGGAACTCCAATTAATAAAGAATTAATGGCATTGATTGTTGCCGGCTTAGCAGTAGGTGTATTCGCCTTAAAAAAACAGGATATCTTTAGTCGCGAAGTAAGCACTTATAATTAATCGCCATATTTATTGTTTATTTTATTATAAGAATTAAAAATCCAGGTGGTAAATTTTCAAAAGAAAAACGCCTGGATTCGTTAAAACTACAGCATTAAAAATAAATTACCAGTTAGTTAAGCAATCAAAGCAACACTTTAAGTACAGCAATACTGAGCCCATATTGCATTGAAACTTTTTTAACTCAATTTCAATATTTTTAACAAAATTTCACATAAGTTAAAAACAGGGTCGCTTTTGCACTTTTTTTTCATTTTTTTGATATATCTATTGCAACATTGGTAATTATAGTATACTTTTAGCGTATATTATTTCAATCCCTAATTGATATGAAAAAGCTATTTGTATTATTTTTATTACTGCAATTATCTACATTTGCCGTAAAGGCTGCTAACTGTGGTAGCTTTCCTACTGGAACTAGTTGTTCACAAACTCCTCCGGGCCAACAAACCAACTGCTGTAGCTGCGTTGGAACTGAACCGCAAAATCAAAGTACATGCTCGGGCACTCCAATCAATAAAGGTCTTATCGCTTTAATCATCGGCGGTTTAGCTATCGGACTGTATGCTACCAGAAAGCAATTTAATTTAGGACAGAACGCTGGTCTTTAATATCGACTTAGATTGAAGTTGCCATCGAGCAATAATTTATCGGCAACTTATTGCTTTTAAAAGCAGATTAGCTAAATCTGTTTTTTGTTAGTTGCTTGTAAAACTGTTCAGGTTAACATTTTTCTGTAAAAATTAACCTCCAAAACAAAGCTTTGAACAATATAATAAAGTTGTAACTTTTATTGTTGCACTGATGGTATAAGCATAATATTTAAGGACGACATTAAAAGCTATTGCTTTTATTTTTTATTACGGCTTACCAATTTTAGAGAAAAAAAATATACTTGTCTATGGCAAAGGAGCACCCATTTTACAGAATAGCTTAAGTACCGAAGCTTAGCACTTTGATAAGTATTCGGTTGAGCTAACAAATACTGTCCTCGTCCTTTTTGATTTAAACTTAATTTGTGGAATATACTGGTTTGCAAACCCGGCAAAAACAAGTTAAGGGCATACCCAAGCCCGTTAAGCTGTTTCTTTTTAAAGTGGCCGCTTTTTATATTACCTGGAGCCTGCTCTATGCTTTTGTTCTGCAGCCTCATCGCATCATTGATGCTGATTTAACCCGTAATTTGGCTACGCTTACCGCAGCTACAGTGCAACTGATATTGCCCAGTCATGCTGTTAAAGTTATTCACGATGCCGAAATTTCATCATTATTTGTTGATGGCAAGCTAAATATATACATACTCGATGGCTGTAATGGGTTTGAATTGTATGTTTTGTACGTCGGCTTTATCCTGTGTTTTCCGTTCAAAAATAAATCAACCTTAATTTATATTGAATTAGGTTTGGCAGGTATCTTTTTGGTAAACTTATTACGATGTACCGTTTTGTCGTATCTCAAATTTCATGAAGTAACTTACTTTAACATCGTACATCATTACATTTTCACTATTGTAGTTTACAGCTTTATTTGTGCTTTATGGTACAGGTATCTTATGGTTAACCTGCATAAAGCCGGTATTAAAAGTCAGTCGTCCCAATAGCACATTTCAAGATATACTAACCCATTCTATACAAGATGGGCTGTAAGCATATACTCGTTTTTCCCTTCCCTAATTGATATGAAACACGCCATACGATTCATCATCGGCCTCATTTTTATAGTTTCGGGCGCCAGTAAAGCGGTAGATACTCAATCTTTCATCGGCCTGATTCAGAATTATGATATCGACTTTCTAGCCTACGGTGCTATACTGATACCACCTTTAGAAATCATTGCCGGTTTGTGCCTGGTCCTGAATGTTCAAACCCGTGCCTGTGCGCTGATGATTATGGTGGCTACCATTATTTTTACGCTGGTATATTTAGATGTGTTATATACTAAAGGTATTAAAGACTGTGGCTGCTTTGGGTCTATCAGCATCTTAAAGTTTCCGCCCTGGGGCACGGTACTGCGCAATGTTTTGATTATTGCCGGTTCTTTTGTTTTGTACAAATATCCGCTAACTGAGAGCCGCGCAAATTACCGGCTTAAAATAATGGCCATATCCTTGGCTGGTTTATTGGCCTTTGCCATTTCTGGCGTGTCATATTCTCACCCAGTAGTTAATGTAAATACCATTAACCTGCAGGATTTAAGTGGTGACAATGTAAACGACACCTTTTTAAAGCGCTATCATTCTTTTGATAAAAATAAAAGATACGCCGTTTTCATTTTCAGTCCCACTTGCTTCCATTGCTGGGATATGACCAACAATATCAAAACCTTTACTGAATCGGGCTACGTAAACGAAACCCTTGCCTTTGCCCCGGCCGAGCTGATTAAGGAAGAAGCTGTTTATGAACGAACTTTAAAACCAAACTTCAAGGTAAACCTGATTCCACTTAAACAGTTTAACGAAATTACCAGCACCACACCGGTAGTGATGATTATTCAAAACAACAAAGTAGTGATTTATAATAACAGCGGTAATATTAGCTCAGGGTACACCATGAAACAGTTTTTTAAAGACCGTTTGTAAACTGGCCTTTGTCCAACTCATAACAAAAGCGGCGTACATCTTTAATGATATACGCCGCTTTTGTTATGATACTTCATACTTGTCCATTACTCCAGCACTTCATAAACCATCACCGGGCGGGCCTTGTTTTTAAGTGTTACCTCACCTATT
>CAJYSL010000371.1 GCA_913777515.1 uncultured Mucilaginibacter sp. | reverse complement strand
TCATTATTTTTAATGTGAACGACCGTCAGCACGAGGTTGAGTTTAAATTTGATAATCGCCCGCACCATTTTATTGATATGGAAAGCGGCGAAGAAGTAAAGGTGCATCCGGGCCGGGTGCGCGAAAGCTATCAGTCGGCATTGCAGCAATATCGTCACGAGTTAGAACTTAAGTGTGCCCAATACCAGGTAGAATTGGTGGATGCCAACCTACACGATGGGTATAATCCTTTGCTCAAAGCTTACCTGGTTAAACGCAACAAGGTAATTTAACAGGCAGGCAATTAAACGTTTGTTTGGTTAACTATTCTATAATGGCAAAATAACCGCTAATTTGCCGCTAATGTCAAAAATATAAAACTATACACCTGTATAATTTGTGTACAATAGGAATCATCAGATTTACCGGTTGGCATCATTTTTATAGTGTAGACAGGTACATTTAGCTGATACAAAATATAACTATTAATTCCCGTATGAGACTTTCCATCGAGCGTAAAGCTGTAAAAGTAAACCCTGATTCAAAGCGCGTTATTGCCCGATTTTTCTTTAATGGTAATGAGCGGTCAAAAGAAGTGATACAGCGTATCATGGCGGTTGACGAAGATAAAGTATTTGGCCTCATTTCGCCATTATTACAAGAGTACTCTTCCCGGCACCGAAATATTACCCGCGTACTTAACCGCCATTGCGCCAAACTAAAAGACCTGTTTGACGAGTTGGGTATCGACTTTGATTCGCTCACCGTATATCGCAAGTTACTGATTGGTTCGTATTTTACACACGAGTATTCCATCGAGTCGGCTGCGTTTTTTAACCCGTCTATTATAGACGACCCGGACCAAAGTGATTTGGAAGAAGGCGAACGCCGGGTAATTATGAGCTTTAGAGCGGTAGGCGAGGGGCACATCTCTTCTATTACTTTCCGTCGGGCCTTGTTTGATAAATACAATAACATCACGGTATTACCTGCCGGTAACTATATTGACGAGGCCGAAATTGTACGCAACGCGGTATACAACAAGAAGCTGTTTTTCGAAAAAGCAGTAACTACGCAAATCAACATTGATGTGTTGAAAGAATTGGAGAGTAAGCTCGACCATCATTTCGAATACTCAAACTTGCGCCGTTTAGTTTTAGACTCGCAGAAAATGCACGAAGACGGCCTGACCAAGTTGGAGTACGATAAAATACTTTGGTTAGCCGATTCTTATTATGAAATCGTATTCTCGCTGGATACTGACATATCTGACCGTGTAATTTTCCCTATCTCTGAGTATGAACGTAAAGGTATTGAGGACGCCCGTTTTGTTAAGTTTATTAACGAGGACGGTAGCTGGTCTTACTACGCTACTTATACTGCTTATGATGGTGCGCTGATTATGCCGAAGCTGTTGCAAACCAACGATTTTATCAACTTCCGGATTATGCCGCTTTACGGTGCCGGTTCGCAAAACAAAAACCTGGCGCTGTTTCCGCGTAAAATTAATGGCAAGTATGTGATGATGTCGCGCATTGATGGTTGCAATAACTACATCATGTACTCAGACAAGATTAACATCTGGGAAAACCCTCAATTGCTGCAAAAACCAAAGTTCAGCTGGGAGTTTATCCAAATTGGTAACTGTGGTTCGCCGATTGAAACCGAAGACGGCTGGTTGGTAATTACCCACGGTGTAGGCCCGATGCGTAAATATGTGTTAGGCGCAAGTTTACTAAAACTGGACGATCCAGGTGTGGAGATTGGCCGTTTAAAAGAGCCTTTGTTAATCCCTAATAGTGATGAGCGCGAAGGTTATGTACCTAACGTAATTTACTCTTGTGGTTCAATTGTACATAACGATAAATTGATTGTTCCTTACGGTTTGTCAGATTATTCTTCATCATTTGCAGAAGTTGATTTGAAAACGTTATTGAATAAATTAAAAGAGGATGGCGTTTAAAACGCCATCAGCTATAAATAGAAAAGGGTTGCCATTTGGTAACCCTTTTCTATTTAGTCAATATTTTAACTTGATTAACTCAATATTTGCTGATATAGGCGGTAATAATCATCTACCATTTTCTCGCTCGAGAAATTAGTTTTAGCCCAATCACGGCAGTTTTGACGATTGATAGTCTTGAAGTTTGATACTGCTTCAACAGCCTCATCAACGGTGTTGACCAGGAAACCCGTTTCCTGATGTTTGATTAACTCTGGCATCGAGCCTTTGTTAAACGCAATAACCGGTGTTCCGCAAAGCATGGCTTCAGCCACGCTCATACCGAACGGCTCGTTAAAATTGATTGGATGAAGCAGTGCAGCTGCTCTGCCTAACAACTCCTGGCGTTTTTCGGGTCCGGCATGGCCAACATAAACAATCTGCTCATTGTCAATAAAAGGTTCTACCTTCTCGCGGTAATAGTTAGCATCCTGAATGATGCCGGCAATCAACAACTTACGACCGGTTTGCCTGGCAATCTTAATTGCTTCGGCAGCGCCTTTGTCGTGGTGTATACGGCCAAAGTAGAGCAGGTAATCTTCCGACTGGGCGGTAAAGGCAAATTCGTTAACGTTTAAGCCATTATACACGGTAGCCAAATAATTCAGCTCAGCACTGCGGTCTGCATTACTGATAGAAACGTAATGCGAAGTTGGATTGTATTTTTTATAAACCGGGATAATTCGCGGTGAAGAAAAACCATGTATGGTAGTAATCACCGGTGTCTTAATCAGTCCCGAATAGGTAAGCGGTAAAAAGTCGAAGTTGTTGTGAATCAGGTCAAACTCTCCGGCTTTTTCCATCAGGTTACTGATGTGCAGGCACTCCAGCACTTTGGCATCCTGTGAGCGGTCTTCTTCGTAACCGGTAGCGCATACTGATTCAAGTTTGCCTTGAGTTATGGAGTCACCGGTGGCAAACAAGGTGACTTCTGCCCCCTTGTTTACCATTCCTTCGGCAATATTTGATGCTACCTGTTCCCATGGCCCGTAATGCCTGGGTGGTGTGCGCCAGGCAACGGGCGAAAGTACGGCAACCCTCATTAACAAATCTCTACCTTCTGACCAACCTTGTTGTACTCGTACTCTAACTCAAACGCTTTTAACACAGTTAAATGCGAAATCATGTAAGCTAAGGTACTTTCGGCGCCTTGGTTACGGTTAATACCAGTTGGCATTAAGCCATCGCAGCAGCCTTTAGTTTCGTGGTCATATAATGGTGCACGCAGGGTGTTTTCGCCCAGGAACCATTTGTAGCTCAAGAACAATTTTTCGATATACTCAGGCTGGCGTAAAGTTTCGTAAGCCTGGAAGTGCATAAGCACCATAGCCATAGTTTCGATAGCTTGCTGGTCGAAGGTTGGAAAGGTACCACCACGGTAATACCAACCATCGTTACCAATAGGGCTTAAGTAACCGTTAGAAAGTGTTAGTTTATCTAAGAAAGCCATTGATTCTAAGGCAATTTCTTTTACTCTCTCGTTGCTGGTAATTTCGTACGAATGCAGCAGGGCTAAAGGCAAAATAGCATTGTCGTAGGTCATCACTTCCTCAAACCAATGCCAGTCGGCAGATGATGTTTTTTCGTAGGCATCAACCAATGGCTGAGTCATTCTCACCAGTTCGTTAACCATACCTTCGTCTGTTGGGATGGCTTTCAGATATAACGAAATACCGATGATGGTATTTGCCATACCCCTGATATGTGTTAACGTTTTAAAGTGAGGGAACGAGCGGTGGAACAACTCCATCGCAAACTCGCGGTATGAGTTATGAGCTGCACAACCAATCAGATGTCCTAAGGCCCAGATAGTACGACCAAATGAGTCTTCAGAACCCACCTCGTCCAAATAACGGCGGTCGAAGCTTAAGAAGTTACGGAAGTTACCATCATCTGTCTGCATGTAGTGGATGTAGCTCAGGTATATAGGTAACAATTTGAAGGCTTCCGGGCTTTTATTACGCTGGTAAGCCATCAATGCCATAATTAAGGCACGTGAGTTATCATCCAGGCAATAACCCTCTTTTAAGTTAGGAATGCCGTATTTGGCGTGTTGTACAATGCCGGTATCGTCAGTTAACCTTAAAACGTGCGCCAGGTTGAAGGCAGGCATAATTTCAGGGTCAACGATACTGTTGCGTAAAATCTTATCTCTGAAATCATGACGGCTGCAAGATTCCTGGGCCACTTTAATGTACTCAGAACCGACAACCGGCCAGCGCAGGTGCAAACCGTATTCGTAGGCATTTTCTTTAATCTCGTGCAGCTTTTCTTCGTTATCCAGTAAGTCATTCACTGTTTCGGCTAAAGCTTCGGCATCTTTAAAGTCGAATAAACGACCGCGGTTGTCGTCCAGCAACTCGGTAGCATGCCAGTATGGTGTGGATACCACTGCCGCACCCGAACCTACCGCGTACGATAAAGTACCGCTGGTAATTTGCGCTTCGTTTAAGTATGGTGTAACATAAACAGTAGCAGCCGTTAAGTAGTTAATTAACTCTTCTTCGGTTACAAATTTGTTAATGAAGGTGAGGTTGTTAGAAACCTTTAACTGGCTTGCCAATGATTTTAAGTATTCGCGGTATTCTTCGCCCGAGTGTTTAACTACGCCCGGGTGCGTGTTACCTAATACCACATACATCACATCAGGGTGCTTGGCTACAATTTTAGGTAGAGCCTTTACTACTACTTCTAAACCTTTATTACGGCTAATTAAACCGAAGGTCAACAGTACTTTTTTATTTTTAAATGAGCTGATGCTCTTAACCGGGTTTACCTCAGGTTGCTCCAGGTCCGGCACACCGTGTTCGATGATTTGAATTTTTTCTGCAGGGATGTCGTAGATAGTAGTTAAAAACTCAACCGCCCGTTTGCTCATCACCACAATTTTTGATGATTGCTCGGCAATTTCTCTTACAATAATACGCTGCACGTAGCTTGGCTCGCGTAATACCGTATGTAAAATTGAAATCAAAGGCTTTTCTAAACGGTTAAGCAACGGCAAAATGTAAATACCACTTTCGCCACCATAAATGCCAAATTCGTGTTCCAAGATACATACATCAGCGTCGCTGGTATTGATAAAATTAGCAGCTCTGATGTAATCTTTCTGGTGGTTTTGCCGTATCACATACTTAACCTCCTGCGGATACTCGTACTCTTGCAAATTAACCGAGTCGTTTACTGCTACTACAAAACCACCCTCTGAAAGTGTCTTTCGGTTGGGATAGTTAGCATTAATGGCACGCATCAGGCTCTGGTTAAAGGTTGCAATTCCGCATTCGCGGGGCGGATAGGTGGAGATGTAGGCAATTTTCATTTTATGAATATATAATAGGAGATGTTTTATAATATTGTTAAAGTAAGAACGGATAAGATAACACTTTTAATACACATAGGTGCATACTAATTAGAACACTTTAACATACAAACACTTAATTTTTGTGCTTTGTTCTAATACTGTATTAAATCATTCCCTTTAGTACATAAACCATACCAAATAAAATCCGTTGGGTGTGTTGAGTACACTAAGGGGTATTGGTTTGAAAAGTATTTAACCCGGAAAAATAAAGTCAGGCTTAGCAGTTCTGATAGACTGTAAGATGTAATAAAATATTATGCGGTATAATTTAAACTGACTGATTAACAGCTTTTAAAATAACCTCACATGCATGTTTAATTTGCTCTTCGGTGATGACTAGCGGAGGGGCAACGCGCATAGCGTTACTACAGTGTAAAAACCAGTCGGTTACAACGCCTTGTGCTATACAGTGGTCTATAATTCTTTTGTTGAGTTCAAATGATTCAAACTCTACAGCAAGCATTAAACCTTTGCCTCGTATACCTTTAATGGCAGGGTGTACTAAAAGCTGCTTAATGAGGGCCTCTTTAGCAGCTACGCTGTCTATATAATTATTACTTAGCAGCACTTCTAATGATGCTAAACCCGATGCGCAGCATACCGGGTGACCGCCAAAGGTAGTGATGTGTCCCAATATCGGGTTGCTTTTGAGTGCGCCCATTACCTCGGTCGACGCAATGAATGCGCCTAACGGCATACCGCCGCCCAAAGCTTTGCCCAAAACCAGTATGTCGGGCACGATACCAAAATGCTCAAAGGCAAACAATTTACCGGTACGGCCAAATGCTGTTTGGTTCTCGTCTAAGATGAGCATAGTACCGGTTTCGGTACAACGCCGGCGCAAGGCCTGCATATAGTCTGTATCCGGTACACGGATGCCGGCCTCACCTTGTATAGTTTCCAGCACTACGCAAGCGGTATCTTCATTGATGCAACTTAAATCGCTGATGTTATTAAAACGGATAAAACTCACGCCTGGCAAAAGCGGGCGATAAGCTTGTTTAAACTCTTCGTTGCCCATGATGCTGAGCGCCCCCTGAGTGCTGCCGTGGTAAGAGTTATGGCAGGCAATCATGTGCTGGCGGCCGGTGTAACGTTTAGCCAGTTTCATGGCTCCCTCGATAGCCTCGGCACCCGAATTGGTAAAATAAACGGATTGCAGCTGAGAGGGCAGGAGCGAGGTTAGCTTTTCGGCAAAACGTACCTGCGGAGTTTGTACATACTCGCCATACACCATCAGGTGCATGTATTTGTCTAACTGCTGCTTGATGGCGTCAATCACTTGTGTGTGACTATGACCGATGTTACTCACGCCGATTCCCGAAATTAAGTCGAGATTAGGTTTGCCCTCCGTATCGTACATGTACACGCCCTCCGCACGTTCAAATTCCAGCATCAGCGGAAAATCGGTGGTTTGCGCGTTGTTGGCTAAAAATAACTGGCGGAGGCTTAACATGGGGCAAAAATAACAAAGGCCCGACAGTTTAATGTCAGGCCTGTATTATTTTATGTTATTGGAGATTATTGACCGTCGGGTGTGCCGCGTTCACCGTAAATTTTTATCAGTTCGTCGGTAAACTCACGCTCGCTGCGGCTAATTAAACTTACTTTAGCCGGGGGCAGAATCTTCGAAAACTCCTGGTTATACTTTCGTTTAATATCCACCATTTGCTGCTCATAGTAAATATCTTTTTTCGACTGGTCTCCAGAGCGGTTGTTAAGCATGTTCTGGCGTTTCAGTTGCCTTACTGCGGTCATCTCCTGACTGTACTGGCGGTACAGCGGCCAAAATTTTTCTGCTTCGTCATCGCTTAAATCCAACTGCCGGGCTACATAGTTTTCTTTAGCCGCCTCAATTTTGCGGTAAGGCGAAAAATTGCCGTTGCGTTGCTGGTAATTACGCTGGTTACTCCTGAAGGCGGCCGGCGGCTGGCTGTAAGACTCAATGCCCGCAAAAATCAGTAGGCCAAATACAATATATTTTAGTAGTGTGTTCATTTGTGTGTTTGTTATTGTGCATCCACATAATCCTGAATTGCAGCTCTTAAAGCATCATCATCAAGCTGGGTAGCATCTGCAATAACGGTGCGCTCTGTTTCGGTAGCATCCGACTGGGTTTCCAAATAGCTTCTCAAA
Source organism: uncultured Mucilaginibacter sp. (assembly GCA_913777515.1). Classification (GTDB taxonomy): domain Bacteria; phylum Bacteroidota; class Bacteroidia; order Sphingobacteriales; family Sphingobacteriaceae; genus Mucilaginibacter. The sequence goes on along the minus strand of CAJYSL010000371.1, from coordinate 4,815 downwards.
TCGTCCGACGATACTTCCGACAGTTCTTTGTGCAGGTAAGAGTGGCTTGATGGTTCCACGTCCTGCTTGATGTAAACTGCCAGGCCCACAATCAAAGCTAAACACGCTGCCGACGCATATTTAAATGCCGCACTGGTAACCAGTTTTCTGACCACGCCGCGTTGCGAAGGCATCTGCACCACTTTAGCCTCCTGCTTTTCTGTAGTTTGGCTTAATATGTTTTGCTGCAGGCCGGCAAAGTAACCTTCGGGTACTTCAAACGCGTTGCTTTCAGCATTAACAGCTTCTTCGATGGCTATGCGGCTTTGTATATTGCTGCTTAGCTCGTCGAAATACCCCTGGGGTACGGTAAAGCCCTCGGGCTCCCCGGCTAAAGCTTCCTCAAGCGCTATGCGACTTTGTATCTGGCTGGCCAGGTTATCAAAGTAACCTTCGGGCACATCAAAACTTTCGGTTTCGTTTTGTACAGCCTCTTCGATGGCTATACGACTTTGTATATTGCTGCTTAATTCGTCAAAATAATTAGCCGGAACTGATAGCGGCTCAACCTCTGCGGCGGCCTCTTCAATCGTTATACGGCTTTGTATGTTGTTGCTTAATTCAGTAAAATAATTTTCCGGCACGGTAAAGGCACCCAACGGGTTGGCTTCCTTAATCTGTTCCAGATGTACGCCTGATATAATCCGCTCGCTTAGGCCAGTAAAGTAGGCTTCAGGTACGTCAAACGGGTTACCTTGCGGTAACATTTGACGCCAGGAGTCATCCTCAGGCCATTCTTTATGTTCTATATCGATTTTCATATCTTACGTTAGATGAAATTAAAACAATAAGGTTTAAAATAAAAATCAAATTAATCGTTCGACAGGAGGTAAGCTTCAATCTTTTTCACGGCCAGGTGAAAAGATGCTTTTAATGCCCCAACACTCGTCCCTAACACTTCCGACATCTCTTCATACTTCATATCATCGTAATACTTCATATTAAAAACCAAACGTTGCTTATCCGGCAAGGTAAGTAAAGCCCGCTGCAGCTTTAACTGTACTTTGTCGCCGCTTAAATAAGTTGAATCAGCCAGTGTATCGGCCAGTTCGTAAGACACCTCATCAAGCGGTATATTGTTCTTCTGTTTCTTCTTGTTCAAAAACGTAATACACTCGTTAGTGGCAATCCGGTACATCCAGGTATAAAGTTGTGCATCACTCCTGAAACCCGGCAGGTTTTTCCATATTTTTATAAATATGTCCTGCACCAGGTCATCGGCATCGTCATGGTCTATCACCATGCGGCGCACATGCCAGTATATTTTTTGCTGATATTTTTTCAGCAATAAATTAAAAGCTTCGTTCCGGGTACGTTCGTCCTGAAACTTGCTGAGTATCTCGGTATCACTAACGGATGCTGACATTTATTGTATTTGATGATTAATAGCCGCTTAGGTTTAACCGCGGCCCATGTTTAATATAGGCTAAAGTAATTAATTGTTTGTTAACTTAGCACTTTAGGCCTTTAACAGGTCAAGCACCTGCTGCGACGAATTTTTAGTATCTACCTTGGTGATGATATGGCTGATTATGCCATCGCCATCGATGGTAAACGTGGTACGCTGCGTGCCCATATACTTTTTGCCGTACATGTTTTTCTCTACCCAAACGCCATAGTTGTTTACAATCTGCTGGTCGTGGTCGGCAATTAAAGTAAAGGGGAGACTGTATTTTGTCTCAAACTTTTTGTGCGATTTTTCATCATCGGTACTCACCCCAATTACCTCGTAGCCCTGCGATTGCAGATACTCGTAATTGTCCCTGAAATCACAAGCCTCGGCAGTACAGCCCGGGGTATCGTCTTTTGGATAAAAGTATAACACTACTGTTTTGCCCCGGTAGTCAGCTAATGATACCGTTTTGCCGTTCTGGTCTTTAGCGGTAAATTCAGGTGCTTTGTCGCCTTCTTTTAAAGTTGCCATGTTTTAAATAGGTTAATTAGCGGTTAAAGGTTGCTGTATACGTTGATGCATTGTCTTTGCCATCGGTAACGGTAAATTTAAATTGGTGTTCGCCGCTGCCAATGCTGTCATCAAAGGTATATCTAAATATACGGGTTTTATAATCTTGTTCTAATAAAACCCATTTGCCATCAATCTCGGCCCGGTATGATTTAATGCCCGACAAATTATCGCTTGCCCTCAAAGCAATGCTGCGCACGGCCGATAAATTACTGCCGTTACGGATGTTTATCGGCGTGATTACAGGCGCCACGGTGTCAACGCGGATATAAAAATCCCCGAATGAAGCGGGCTTGGCTTTTACATAGCCATCCTGATAAATACCGCCCACCGAGCCGCCAAGTGCATTTACAATTACAGCTTTGCCTGCAAGGTTGCCTATGCCGGCATCAGGTTTAATCCATAAATCGTAGTTGGCGTGTATTGGGGTATACCGGTTGTGGATGCGGTGGGTGGCCGAGTAAGTGCCCGCCTTTTGCGGCAACAATGTATACATAAAATCAACGTCATCGTATAAGTTGCCTGGCATAACCACCACTTTGACGGGCCCGTTATTATACTCGTTCCGTTGGTCGTACCTAAAGCGGGTACCGGCGAATGTAGCCACCGGCCGGTCTTTCGGGATGCTTGATTGTACTTTGAGCTTTAGTGTAGAGGTGTTGCCGGCAATGTCTTTAACCACGTATTCTATATCGTGCTGCAACGTGTCGTTAAAAGTCATGACACCGCGGTTTTCTGACTGAGGATATAGTGAAATATGACTGCCCGGTGGGATAAAGCACTTCTGTATCCACCGGCGCGACCGTAAATACTCAGGGTAATCAATATAGCCGTTGATGGCATGGGTTTGGTCAAAGGCAAACCGTTCAACGGCGAATGTATACACCGTTCGGCCATCAAGCTTTAACTCTAATGAGTAGATTCCGTTATGATTAACAGATGAACTGTTTTGGTCGTAAGCGGTAATGCCAAAACCAATTTCACCGCTCAGGTTAATGGTTTGTGGCTGCGCCAGGCGATAGTTACCGCCTGCACCGGCCACGGCAAACGAGTTGCGGGGCGTGTTTTCGCTAAACGGCTTACCGTTGAGGTGATAAACACTGACACCAGTGATAGCTGGCGGTATCTGGTCGGCTATGGTTAGGCCAAACAGTTGCGGATTGATGGTTTCTTCGGTGAGCGAATCCCGGATTTCAAAATGCAGATGCGGGCCGCCGGATGCGCCGGTGTTACCCGACATGGCAATAAGTTGCCCCTTAGTTACCGGAAACTGGAAAGGCTGCAGCCTGAAATCTGCCTCGTAGGTTTCGTGTTCGTACTGGTACTTGCGTACGGCTTGGGCTAGCTCGGGAGTCAGGTGGTCTAAATGGCCATAAACCGTCGTGTAGCCATTAGGGTGTGTTAAATAAATGGCGTTGCCAAAACCGCCCAGTTGCACCCTTAAGCGCGATACATAACCATACATCGCCGCATGTACCGGGTAACCGATGCGGCGATTGGTACGGAAATCCAATCCGGAATGGAAGTGGTTAGCCCGCAACTCACCAAAAGAACCTGCCGTGCTTGGCGGCAAATCCAGCGGGTACTGAAAAACACCTTTAGGATACGGTTTGCTTTGAATAACATCCTGCGCCTTGGCAGCCGATACCAAAACGCAAAGCAATAGATAACAGAAAAATACTCTAATCATCCGCTATTATTTAACCTGAAAATCAAGTAATTTCTGGTCTTGCAGGTAACCCTGCAAATGGTCTCCGGGCTTAACGGCCGACACTCCTTCGGGCGTACCGGTAAAAATCAAATCGCCTTTTTTTAGCGTGATATATTGCGAAACAAAGGCGATAATTTTTTCGAAAGAAAAAAGCAGGTCTTTGGTGTTGCCGTTTTGGCGGGTCTGGCCGTTTACATCCAATCTTAAATTCAGGTTATATAAATCTTCGAACTGCGCTTTTGGTATAAAGTTACTGATGGGGGCAGAGCCGTCAAAGCCCTTAGCTAACTCCCAAGGCAAGCCTTTTTCTTTATGGCGGCTTTGTATGTCGCGTGCGGTAAAATCTATGCCTAAGCCAATCTCGTCGTAATAGTCGGCTGCAAATTTTTCGTTGATGTGCTTGCCTTCTTTACAAATTTTGAGCACCAGTTCAATTTCGTGATGTATATCTTCCGAAAAATCGGGATGATAAAATGGTTTGTTATCTTTCAGGAGGGCCGTATCGGGCTTCATGAAAATTACCGGTGTTGTCGGTACCGGGTTATTCAGTTCTTTAGCGTGTTCGGCGTAGTTGCGGCCTATGGCAATAATTTTCATAGCAGAGGTTGTGTAAAAGGCCAAATCTAATAAATATTTGTTTGGCCCTGTCGGCCCGAACAGTGCTTGGTCCGGGTAAGTCAACACATAACAACAGCTATAAAGTAAGTGTTTACTTGAATTTATACACACTAATGAGACGAAAGGCCGTCTTTATACCAAATAGTGATAAACAGCCAACAACTGAAGAGCCTACTGAAGCCAAATTGTTACAATGAAAAAACAGGATGCACAGTTGCCAACGCAGTTTACAGAATGGTAATCCGCTTGATGATAAATTCGGACCCAACCATTACTCTGAGAAAATAAAAGCCACTAGTGAGCTTGTTGGTCTTTAGGTCCATCGTGAATTTGTTTTCGCCTGACTCTACACGTTCAGAATGATTAGCCACATTGTTGCCCAAAACGTCCATGAGTTTAATGGTTACAATGGCGTTACGCGAAACCATGTATTTTAAATTCATCTGGTCGGTTACCGGGTTAGGATAAACCTGTACGTTGCTTA
>CAJYSL010000370.1 GCA_913777515.1 uncultured Mucilaginibacter sp. | reverse complement strand
CTGTACGAAAATATATTAGCGTAGTTGGTGTTAAACACAAACAAGCCACTATTGATGATATCATTAAGCAGCGGTAATGCCAAATTCCATTCGTTTAAACCCAGGCCAGGTCCTTCAATGCCATAGGTTGGTCCGGAACGCGCCATGTATACTTGTGCAAGTACCCCTTCGGCAGCGTATTTAGAAGCACGGCCAACATCGGCCCCTGTATAAGAAGCAGGAAGGTTGGCAATGGCAAATTGCAAGTCAGAAATAATTAGTTTATAAACGTCGGCTACCGCACTGCGTGGAATAGAGGTTGCCTCAACTGCGGTAATAGGCCGGTCAACAATGGGCAGTTTACCGTAGTATTTGACTAAGTCGAAATAATAAAACGCACGCAGAAAACGGGCCTCGGCCTGAAAACGCGTTGCCAGGCTTGTCGAATTAATAACACTACCGTTTTTGCTAATCTGGTCTAATAACTGGTTGGCACGAAAGATTCCGTTATAATCAGTTGTCCAGGCTTCTTCTACATAAGAGTTAGATGCAATACCGGGCGAGAAGTTATTGATAGGGTCCCAGTCGCGTACGGTAACCGAAACGCCATAAATATTGTCAGAACGTATTTCGGACAGGTTGAGTAACCTTACCGGATAATTGTGCAAATCAGCATAAACAGCATTGATAGCCTGTAAAAAATCGCTCGGCGACTGGTAAAACGTAGCCGTTGTAGATGATGAAATAGGCACCTGGTCTAACGACTTTTTACAAGCCGACGAGAACAGTACCAATATGATGGAGAATATAGAGAATATCTTTTTCATGCTTTTAATGTTAGAATGTAAAATTCAAACCGAAAATCAGGGATTTAGCCAATGGCAAGCCGCCGTAGTCGCCAGACTGAGGATAGGCACTGTTTGAACTTATTGCGGTGTTAGCAGCCTCCGGATTTAAACCACCATAATACTTATCATGCCCAAAATAGTTTTCGGCCGAAACGTATATACGAGCGCCCTGAACGGCCCTGGTTTTGATGATGTCTTTTAAGTTATATCCTAAGGTGATGTTTCTCACTCTGAAGTAATCTGATGAGTACAACCAATCGGTATTAGCCACAAAACCGAAGGTAGAATAAGCCTTACTTACACGGCCAGCTCCTGGGTCTGATGGCGACCTCCAGCGGTTTACATAAAACTCAGGTGCGTTGTCGGTATAGCCCTGGCCGGTACGGGTAATGGCACGACCTAATAGCGAATATATTGAACCGCCGTTTTGGCCTTGCACCAAAACACTTAAATCAAAACCTTTAAAGCGGAAAGTATTGGTAACGCCCCAGGTATAGTTAGGGTTGGGGTGACCTACAATTTGTTTATCAGCCTCTGTAATTACGCCGTCGCCATTTAAATCTTGGTATTTGGGGTCGCCTACGGTTTCGCCGCTGCCATAAACAGCCACTTTATTGTTGATGTCTTCCTGCGTTAATATGCCTATTTGCTTTACCACGTAAATACTATTGATTGGCGAGCCCACGCGAAGTATGTTGTCGGCTACGTCAAAAGAGTTAGGAATGATAATCTGCGTCTGGTTACCATACAGCGCCACTATCTTGTTGCTGTTATGGCTCACATTAATACTGGTTGACCACTGGAATTTGCCAACAAGGTTACGGCTGGACAATTCCAGTTCCTGACCAATGTTTCTAACCGAACCGGCGTTGCTCAAATAGCTGGTGAAACCGGTGGCGCCAAGCGTTGGCACGTTCAGCAATAATTGCGTGTTCAGTTTGTTGTAGTAATCGAACGAACCGGTAATGCGGTTTTTCAAAAAGCCGAAATCTAAGCCCAAATCATAGGTTTGAGAGCGCTCCCATTTCAGGTCGGGGTTAGCAATCACGTTTGGTGCCTGACCGTTAGCCAACACCTGGGTTGAGCCCAGAGTATAACCGGCTGTACCTATAGTAGCAATGCTGGCGTAGTTACCAATGTTGTTGCTACCGTTAACACCATAGCTGGCGCGCAATTTCAAATCGCTCAAAGTCTGGAAGCCTTTCATAAAATCTTCCTGGGTTACGCGCCATGCCAATGAGGCCGACGGAAACACACCGTACTTTGTGTTTGACCCAAACCGTGACGAACCGTCTTCACGGATACTTGCAGACAATAGGTATTTATCTTTGTAGCCATATTGCACACGGCTAAAGTAGGATACCAACACATTTTGCTGACTGCTGGTACTACCAGTAGTAGTGGCAGCGGCATTTAAAGTCTGGATAGAACTGCTGGTGTACCCTCCTACTGACGACACGGACGACTGGTCTAATCTGTCAAGGTTATAAGACTGGCCCAACAATACACTTAAGCTATGTACACCGGCAAATGTCTTATTATAATTCAGGGTATTTTCGTTCACAAATGTTAACCTTTTATAACTGCTGTACGAACCAGAAGTGGCCGCAGTCAAATTGGTATTGGTTAACGGGTTAAATGTTCTTGCGGCTGCAGTACCAGCAACGGTATATGGGGTATACGACCGTGAATTATTATCAGTATTATCTAAGTTTAAAGAACTGCGTAAGGTTAAATCTTTAGTAATCTGATACTCGGCGTAGAGTGAAGTTAGCGTGCGGAAACGTTTGGTTTCACCTACGATATTCTCCAGTTTGGCTACCGGGCTATTGGTCGAGTTACTCCAGGCATATTGGGCATTTTTGAACGCGTTAGCGTATAAGCCCACACTATCTTCCTGAATGGGCGACATACTCAGCGACTGGTGGAAAATATTGTCTTTGCCCTCAACACCGGGATCATTGGTAATGGAGTATGTTGGGGCGATGTTGATACCCGCCTTTAGCTTTTTAGAGGCATTAACTTCAACATTTGCACGTGCAGAATAAGCTTTGTAACCTAAGCTTTTCACAAACCCGTTTTGGTCGGCATAGTTGCCCGAGATGAAGTATTTTACATTGTCGGTACCGCCACTGGCCGAAAGCTGGTGATTTTGCACCAGTCCTTTTTGCTCGATTTCTTTTTGCCAGTCAACGTACTGTAAGCCCGGATGGCCTGGGATGGCCCAGCGCGGGTCAAGAAAATAAGCAGCGTTGAAAGCGCCTACAATAGCCAAACGCTGAGCAGCGTTATCATTCGCGGTAGCACCATTAGCGCCGTAACGCAGTACATAAGCCGCGTTAATCATCTCGGTGGCACGGTCAATCCACTGGTCGCCGTTCAGCATTTTAAGCTTTTTGGCCGGGGCATTGTAACCGACATAAGTGTTGTAGCTGATTTGCGCCTTGCCAGACTTACCCCTTTTGGTAGTAATTAAAACTACACCGTTAGATGCCCGCGAACCATAAATGGCAGCAGCCGCAGCATCTTTCAATACTTCAATATTTTCAATATCGTTAGGGTTGATGTTATCCAGCGGATTACCGGTTGAAAAGCTGCCGTTAGTGCCTTGTGCCGCGGTTGATAACGGAAAACCATCGATTACATACAATGGCTCGTTACCAGCACTGATAGAGCCGCTGCCGCGCACTTGTACGCTAAATGCCTTACCCGGTACACCCGTGGTTTGTTTTACCACCACACCTGCCAACTGGCCAACCAAGGCCTGGTCTACACGGGCAATAGGGCGTTCTTGTAAATTATCTGCCTTTAAGCTGGCTACCGACCCACTCACATTGCTCCTTTTCTGCGTACCGTAGCCAATCACTACTACGTCAGTAAGCTGCTTGCTGTCTTTCGAAAACTTGATGTTAATCACCGGGTTATCGCCAATGGTAGCTTCCTGGTCGGTATAACCTAAAAGCTTAAACACCAGCACATCGCCTTTAGCAGCTTTAATGCTGTATTTACCGTTTACGTCTACTGCCGTACCGCCGGCTTTATTTCTGATGGTCACGGTGGTTCCGGGCGCAGTCTCGCCGGTATCGTCGGTTACAGTACCGGTTACGGTAACCTGCTGAGCAAACGCCGTGCTTATGCCCAACAGGCATGTCACCAGCATCAAACTCATTTTTTTGCCATTAAAATAATGGAGTAAATTATCTATCATACAATTTAATTTATTCGGCGCTGCTGTATCTGCAGCTTCAACAATTGGTTTTCTCAATATTAGCCAATCAGTAAGCGGTTAGTGTCCTGACCTATCCTGTTTGTAATATTTTTATTACGGTTGTTAAGAATTAATAAGAACTTTAAAAAACTACTAAAAAATCAAGTTTTTTATCGCCAACTTTTAAATAAAAAGACATCAATAAGTGTAATCTTGATATTTAATATAAAGGATTTTATTGATTTTGCCTGGCACCTAAACCTTGTTTCAAAACGTGCTAAAAGCTTTTATTTCTTGGTGAGTAAGGCTGCATTCCATCCTTTTAATTGTAGATAGTGTATATCGATATCATTTCTCACGCTACAACTTCTGCTGCATATCAAACCAAAACTTTATACTCCTGCGGGTTGTTAAATTTTAGTGGAGCCGATGGTGGAGTCTAATTCAACGCAGATAGGATGAGTAATGATTAAGTACAAATGGGTTAAGGTTGTATTGATAACCATTGCAGCTGTTGTACTTACCATTATTTCAACCGGGTTAATTTTAACCTGGTGGTTCAGTCCTATATTATCCAAAAAAGTAAATCAGGCTGTACAAAAAGCTTCTAACGGTCTGTACCATGTCGGCTTTGCCCAAGCCAGCATAAATTTATTACAAGGACAGATTGTGCTTAACCAAGCTGAATTAAGATTTGACAGTACCGTTTATCGTCGGCAACAGCAAATGCACACGGCGCCGGCCCAGGTTTATCAGTTGCAGGTGCAACGCCTGGAATTAAATCATGTACACCTGTTTACGCTATGGTTAAGGCATAAACTGATGGTGGGCGACATCATACTGAATGCTCCTGATATTAAGGTACTCGCCAAGCCTGACCCACATCAGGAAGACAAACCCAAAGACAATCGTACGCTTTACGAGCGGATATCTCAATCGTTGAAATCGGTGCAGGTAGATAATATTGCACTCAACCAAATAAAGCTACGTTACGAAAACCATGCAACAGCGAAACCAGCCATAACAGCATTTAAAGAGCTGAACATTAAAGCTACGGATTTACGGATTGATTCGACTACCCAATACGACAAGCAGCGTTTTCTATTTTGCCGCAACCTGGATATAGAACTCCGGAATTACAGAGGCCGCACGGCACATGCCTTGTACGGCTACGAGGCTAAATCCATCCGGTTTTCTACCCAAAACCAGCAATTGCGCGTTGATTCGTTAAGTTTGATGCCCTTGTATGCACCGCAGGATTTTTTCAGCAAGACTTTTGAAGACCGTTTTGTAGTGACTGCCCGCAAGCTTTTATTTAATCAATTTGATTTTAACTTGTTTGATAAAAGCCGTAAAGTAAAAGCTAAAAGCATAGTACTTAGCCAAGGGCAAGTTAAAGTATTCAGTAACCCACGTATTAATCCCAAAGGTTTATCGCAGGATAAAGCCTTTACGTTCCCCAATCAAACGTTACGAACCATTCCCTTTAAGCTGGATGTTGACAGTATCTTCGTCAAAAACTATGATGTTTTTTATACTGAGCACAACACTAAAACCAAAGGCACCGGTAGCCTGAGCTTTAATCACATTAACGGCCATCTCACTAATGTAACCACCGATACTAACGCCTTAAGAAAGAACCATTACAGCAAAGCGTCATTCAACGCAAGATTTTTGAATCATACACCGATGCAGGTGAATTTTACATTTAACTTGATTGATAGCCTGTACTCCGTTAATTACAAGGGCTGGGCCGGCCCCATTGCTATGCCGTTGGTTAACCAGGCTACGGTTCCGCTGGCTTCGCTTAAAATACAGTCGGGCACAGCCAAGCGCTTGTCTTTCGACATGAAGGGCAACCGCCGTGGAGCTACCGGGCAGGTTACCTTTTTATATAACGATTTAAAAATCCAGTTACTAAAAGCAGATACAGCCAGTTTAAAAATGCGGAAACTTGCTTTGGTTTCTTTACTGGCCAACACGCTCATCCTTAAAAACAATAATCCCGACCAGCCGGGCCAGCAGCCACGTACGGCTCATGTGGTTTACCAACGGCCCAAAAACTATCCTTTTTTTGCTACCCTTTGGCGTACCTTACTCATGGGCATCAAGCCCTGCGCCGGACTGGACTTTAAAACGCAGCGAGACGCTGATGTTAAGCTGTCCGAAAAACAGAAAAAGAAGTTTTTGAAAGAACAGAAAAAACAAGCTAAAAAGAATCGCAAAGAAGAAAAACGGCGGTTGAAAGAATTGGAAAAAGCACGGAGAAAGGCTCAAAAACAATAATTATAATCCTGTTACTGTCAGCATCATCGCGAAAATTAACATTGCCCTAAAGTATAATTGGTATACTTGCCGTGTTAACGAGTAAAGATGTTATACTAATCACATGTCTTATTTTATGAAATTCAGGTTTGTTTTTTCTATCGTGCTTTTCTTTTTAATGCGCGCCGCATCAGCACAAAATTTAACCGTAGCTACTTACAACTTACGACTATTTACAACCAGCGATACCGGCAATTTGTGGGTAAACCGGGCACCGGTAGTGGCCGAACTTATCCGTTACCACGACTTTGACGTGTTTGGCACCCAGGAAGGTTATCAGAACCAGCTGGATGATATTATCAAAATTCTGCCGGAATACCAGAGGTCGGGTGCAGGTCGCGATGACGGTAAAGACAAAGGCGAACATTCGGCCATTTTGTTTAAAAAAGACAAATTCAAACTGTTGAATCATGGCGATTTTTGGCTATCGCAAACACCCGAAAAGCCTTCGTTGGGTTGGGACGCCACTTGCTGTAACCGTATTTGCTCATGGGTATACCTGCAAGACATAAAATCAAACCGCAAATTTTATTTTTTTAACGCTCATTATGACCACCAAGGTAATGTAGCCCGCGAGGAAAGCAGCAAGTTGATTATGCAACGGATTAAAAGCATTGCCGGCAATGAGCCCGTAATTTTAACCGGCGATTTTAACGGCGGCCGCAACAGCACCTGGTATCAGCGTATAGCCACTTCAGTTTGGCTAAAGGATGCTTACACGCAGGTGAAATATCCGTATGCTAACAACGGCTCTTTTAACAGCTTTGGCTCGAATTTAAAAAGTGACGAAGTGATAGACCATATTTTTACCACCAGCAACTTCAAAGTACTGCGCTGGGGCTTACTAACCGACAGCTATCACGGCAAATATCCCTCAGACCATTTCCCGATAACCGCACAAGTAGCGTTTAAATAAAACACAAGGGCCAGTTCGAATCCGAACTGGCCCTTGTATTTTTAGTGATAAGGTGGTTGTAAATAACTTATTCAAATTTTACGTTAACGCTTCCGCTTGAGGCATAGGCTTGCACTAAGGCACCACCGCCGTTTACTTTGCCTTCTACCCTGTCCTTGTCTTTGCTTCCTTCAAAGGCGCCGTTGGTTAAGGCGGCATTAACGCGGGTACCCTTCAAATTTAGATTAAAACCTTTCTGCTGCGGCATGCTCAAATCAATATGGCCCGAGCTGGTATTTAGCTTTACGTATTTGCCTACGCTGTTTAATTGAGCATGGATACTGCCGCCGCTGGTCGATGCATCTACACCGCCATCAATCTGGCTCAAATTAATGGTGCCGCCTGAGGTACTGGTTGATAATTCGCCCGAGATATAGTCGGCGCTGATGCTGCCACCCGAAGTAGTGGCGTTAATTTTACCTTGCAACTGGCTTAGCTGTAACGAACCGCCGCTGGTTACCAGGTAAAGGTTGCCTTGGCAATTGCGGGCGCTAATGCTGCCGCCACTGGTTACCAGGTCAATATCCTCGTCGGCATGGTCAATCTGGATGCTGCCGCCCGATGTGCGCCCTTTAATACGGCCGCTTACGTGGCTTACCTGCAAACTACCGCCGCTGGTGGTAAAGTTTTGCTCGCCGGCAAGGTCGGATAAACTGATGCTGCCGCCACTGGTACTCAGGTTGGTAGAAACCGCCTTGGGCACATAAACTTTAAAAGATATGCTGACAGATTTACTCCAATCCATATTGGATTTTGATTTTGCTGTAGCATGAAGTTCATGGTTGTCGTCGGTAATTTCAAGCGTATAATTATCTTTCAGGCGCTGTTCCAGCTCTGCCTTTGTGGTGCGGTCGCGGTTATTATTGGGGCTGATGTATACTTCTATCCGCGCTTCACCTGTCGAAGTACCATCCACCTCGATACTGCCGCCCGAGGTACGTACAAATACATCTTTAATGGCCGATTTAGATAACGACTTGGTTAAATAAGGTTCGGCGTACCATTTGTCTTGTGCCGAGGCGGCCAGGCTGCTCAGCGCCATAAAAAGGATAAGGGTTTGCTTTTTCATTGTAATGCTATTATATGTGCGTAAATATGATTAAACTGATAACATTAACAGCTTAAAAGCAATACCAAAACATTAAACATCTAAACTACAATACTTTACAGCAACAGCATAATACTTTTAACGTTCGCCTGCGTAACAGCTTGTGTACGCAACTGATACAGTTTTAAAAATTGGAGACGCGTGAATTGACCAATCAGCCTTGTGAATGACATGTGTCTCAAAAAAGCAAAAGGCGCCCATGTATTCCATAAGCGCCTTTCACGTCTACATCCTTCTACTTGCTATTTCTTCTTTTTATTGAGCGATACCAGCACCACAAAAGTTACAATGGCAGCTGTAGCGGCTTTTTGCACTACGGCTTTGCGATTATATTTCCACTCGGCCGCCCAACCTTTTTCGGCAAAAATATTAGGTACATGGCCTTGCTTCAGGTCGTCAATAATACCTTCTACCACGTTTACCCTATCGGCCAGCAGCAAGGGTAACCAATGCCCATAACTCGACTCGCTGTATTTGAAAGCATAACGTCGTATCGCACCGCTTAACCCCGAGGGTGGCGCAACGGTTCCAAAAACTGCGGACAAACCCGGGCGCTCATTAGAATGCAACACCTCTACAGTTGCAGGCTGCAGTGGCGGGCGCTCCCAACGGATACGGTTATGGTCATCGCCGGTGTATTTTTTTATGGGATAGGTGGGCTCGTTTTCCGGGTCGGCATCAATGCCCCATCCTTTAATGTGCGAAAAGTCTTTTTCTGTTGTTTCCATAGCTTTACTGTTTTACACTCTTGCCAATGGAGGAATTAAAATGGGTTTGATACAGTTATCCAGCTTAGCCGAAAAAATATGGTAAGCGTCAGATATCTCTTCTAAAGGCACACGATGCGATATAATTTCTTTCGGATTTAAGCGACCTTCTTTGATTTGCTCTATTAAACGCGGCAACAGGCGCTTAACCGAAGCCTGGTTAGCCCGGATAGTAATCCCCTTATTTACCACGTTACCAATAGGCACTAGGTTATCTGTTGGTCCATACACACCCACAATTGACACAATGCCACCTTTTTTAACAGAATTGATAGCCCAATGCAATGCCGTAGCCGAACCCGCCTGCAACATTAATTTACGCCCCGTAATAGTTTGCATGGCACTGCCCGCTGCATCGCCACCTACGGCATCAATACATACATCGGCACCTAGCCAATCGGTTGTTTTTTTCAGGAAAAGTACGGGGTCTTCGAGCGACTTAAAATTATAGGCTTCGCATTGTGCATACTTGCGCACAAAGTCCAGGCGGTATTCCAGGTGGTCAATCACAATTACGCGGGCTGCACCAAACAGCCACGAACATTTGGCAGCCATAATACCCACCGGGCCTGCGCCAAACACGACTACGGTATCGCCTTTTTTAATCCCGCCCATTTCGGCTGCCTGATAACCGGTGGGTACCACGTCGGTTAGCAATACTGCATCATCCGGGTCCATCCAGTCTGGGATAACGGTTGGGCCTACATCAGCATAGGGTACCCGCACGTACTCGGCCTGGCCACCATCAAAACCACCAGCCGTATGCGAATAGCCGAATATACCGCCCACTGCTGTAGCCTCCGGGTTCGACTCGTGACAGTTGCCATAGAGTTCTTGCTTACAAAAGGCACATTTGCCGCAGGCAATGTTAAAAGGCACCAGTACAGTGTCGCCTACTTTTACATTTTCTACAGATGGTCCTACTTCCTCCACTACCCCAATAAACTCATGCCCAAAGGTAGAGCCCACACGGGTATCGGGCACCAATCCATGGTAAAGGTGCAAATCCGAGCCACAGATACAGGAGCGGGTTACTCTTACAATAGCATCATTTGGGTGCAAAATTTCGGGATAAGGTTTTTGGTCGGCCCTTACCCTAAAAGGCCCTCGGTAGTTCATTGCCAGCATACAGTTTATTCCTTTCTTGTGTAATTATAAACTAATAATTAATCAAATAACTTAGTAAATAATTTATTGTTTAAATAATATAGGAATAATTTATGCTGGAACTTTTGAATGCGACCACCTATTCAGCTGATTTACGACGCCTGATGATTAACTTACCACTTTTAATCAGCTTTTGCTCCTGCTCGGTAAACGCTTCGCGGCCGCCAAAATCCTGTACCCAATAGCCGTTGCGTTCGGCAATGCCAACTTCTTTAAAGGCAGGGTTCATCAAATTTTTGCAATGGCCGGGGCTTTTAAACCAGCCGGCATTTACTTCGGCAATGCTCTCCTGCCCTTTGGCTATGTTTTCGCCAATGGCAAAGCTTTTATAGCCGTTATAATTGTAACCTGCATCAAAAATCCGGTCTTCGATGGTGCGGCCATCTTTGCTAGTATGGTCAAAGTAGTCGCGCTTATCCATGTCTTTCGCATGGCCTTTAGCAGCGTCCTCCAACTGATTGTTCCAAACCAGGGGCGGCGCAGGCGGCATATAAGTAGTTCCGCAACGGCAACCCTGGGCACGGGTTTGATTGATGCGCGCTAAAAATTCGTTTTTAAATGAGCTATTGTCCATATCGGGCAACTTAGCGGCGGTTATGGCGCCTACCAGTATCATCAATCCGGCAACGGCCGATTTTTTTGTAAACTTCAACATGCTAATCCTTCAGACACTAAAAATTCGATGTAGTTTAACGTGGTAAACGCATGTAAAATTATCTGCTGTAAATGAGCATGTCTCTGGCTTCCAAAAATTACTGAACCTCCGCTTCCATCATCGAATTATGGCATATCAGTTCCGGTTACTTGCATAATTATTCGTTTCTTTGACACCTCAAATTATGGTTACCTCTTTCGAAGCTTCGCTCCAAAATATTTCAGTTCACCACGTGGGCAATCCCATGCAGGATGAGCGTTATGTATTATCAGATAACCCATTGGCTTTAAAAGACGAGGTTATACCGCGCCTGCTGATGCAGTATTTTTTGACACCTTTTGAAAAAACTAACGAAGTATATCACCTGATGCATGCCGGCGGCGACCTACACCTGAACGAAATTTACGCCTACTGCACCGACATGTTTGCCGACGAAAGCCGCTTCCACGAACTGTCGCAGCAAATAGCCAAGCACCTGTACAGTGTATCAGGTCATCCCAAAATAAAAGCGGGCGAGGTGTATATCGGTTACTTTAATAACGTGCAGTTAGAAGGAGAGCAACTGGATGCCATCGGTATTTTCAAATCGGAAACTAAAGAAACTTTTTTGAAGATTTTTCCTCAAGACAACGGTTTTGAACTGGATTACGAAGAAAACGCCATCAACATCAATAAACTGGACAAAGGTTGTTTAATTATCAATTCGCAGAAAGAAGAAGGTTATAAAGTAGTGGTGATTGACCATACCAACCGCAGCCAGGAAGCAGTGTACTGGAAAGATGAGTTTTTAAAACTCAAGGTACGGAATGATAACTTTAATCAGACCAATAACGCCCTGAGCATCTACAAAAACTTTGTTACCGAAAAACTAGACGACGAGTTTGAAATGAGCAAGGCCGATAAAATAGATTTGCTCAACCGCTCGATGAAGTACTTTAAGGAAAAAGACACCTTTGAACTGGATGAATTTACAGGTGAAGTATTGGGTAACGACCAGGCTATCGAATCGTTCAAAACCTATAAAAACCAGTACGAGCAGGAGTTTGAAACTAAAATACCCGACACTTTCGAAATATCGGACAATGCCGTTAAAAAGCAGGCCCGCGTGTACAAAAGCGTTTTAAAGCTTGATAAAAACTTTCATATCTACATCCACGGCAACAAAGAACTTATCGAAAAAGGTTTTGATGATGATAAGGCGATGAACTTTTATAAAGTTTATTTTAAGGAGGAAGAGTAAGGCGGTCTGATTGAAATAACCCTAATCCGATTTATATAGGCCAAAAATCAGCCAAACATTATGCGCCTCCTCTTTATTACCCATTAGAGGCAGCATTATGAAAGAGCGTTTCGACCGGGTTAACGGTATCAATCTTCACGTTTATCATGCAGGTGAAAACAACCAAAATATCATCCTATTTTTGCATGGTTTCCCGGAATATGGATACGCCTGGCATCAACAACTTGAATTTTTTGCCTCACGAGGATATTATGCCTTGGCACCTGACCAGCGCGGTTATAATCTGAGCGATAAACCCAAGGGCGTGAAAGCTTACCGCCTTGATGAACTAGTTAGGGATATTGCCGAATGGATTAAACAGCTTACCCCGCAAAAAGTAATTTTAGTAGCACACGACTGGGGCGGCGGCGTAGCCTGGGCATTGGCTGCCCAACATCCCAAACTGCTGCAAAAGCTGGTTATCCTTAATATGCCGCACTTGGCAGTGATGAAAAAGCACTTACGAACCAACATTAAGCAAATACTCAAAAGTTGGTATGCTGCTTTTTTCCAACTCCCCTTATTGCCCGAATGGCTATGCCGATTATGGAATTTTAAATTTTTAACCCAAGCCCTGGTGCGTTCGGCTAACCCCAACACGTTTACTGCGCAGGATTTGGAAAATTACTGGAAGACCTGGCAGCAACCGTACGCATTAACCGCCATGCTCAACTGGTACCGGGCGTTCAGGCATGACCTCGGTAAAAAACATCCTGAGGTTACGGTACCAACCCTCATCATCTGGGGCAAAAAAGATACTGCACTGAGCGCCGAAATGGCTGAAGACAGCCTGGCTATGTGCAAGCAAGGCAAGCTCATGATGATTGAGGATGCTACCCACTGGCTGCATCACGAAAAACCTGATGAAATCAACCAAATGATACTCAGTTTCATCCGGGAATAAAACAGGCGCAACAATTCCTGCAGGTTGTTTATGAAGATGATTGTTACTATCATTACCGCGACAAACAAACCTGACCATGAAAAAATCTAAATACTTTACCGCTGCCCTGCTGTTACTGAGCACCGTTACCTTTGCGCAAAACAAACCCATGAAATGGCTTAACCAACCCAAACAATGGAAAGGCGATGCACACCAACTAACCATGACCGTTGACCCCGGCACGGATTACTGGCGCATTACTCACTACGATTTTATCCGCGACTCAGGTCCGTTTTATTACCAGGAGATGGAAGGCGATTTTGAAGCCACTGTAAAAGTGAGTGGCCACTACCAGGAACTGTTTCACCAGGCCGGACTGATGGTGCGAGTTGACAACAAAAACTGGATTAAAACCGGCATTGAGTACGTAGACGGCGTGCAAAACGTAAGCGCCGTAGTAACCCGCGAGGTATCAGACTGGTCGGTTGTACCGCGTAATGATAGTCCGAAATCTATCTGGCTAAAATTGCTGCGTAAAGGCGATTACGTACAAATTGAGTATTCTTTTGATGCCAAAACCTATAAGATGCTGCGCTTAGCATATTTTCCGCCAAAAGTGAAAGCACAAATAGGCATAGTGGCTGCAGCCCCCGGCAAAAAAAGTTTCCTGGTAACGTTTGACAATTTTACAGTGAAGCCGGTTAAATAATCTTGGCAGTGATAATATTTAAACGCAAGAAACTAATCATCTGAGAGCAGGGCGTTAGGCAGAATACTGTCGAGGCCCCACCGCTCTTCTATACCTAAACCGAACAGGGCGAAATCGTATTTTACCGGGTCGAGCGGGTCAAAATGGCGCAGGTGCTCGGTGAGTTCCACGGCTGTTTGCCAATCGGTCTGCTTTCGGGTAATGAGTTTAAGTTTGCGCGCAATACGGTCTACATGCAAATCGCATGGGCAAATCAGCTGCGCCGGACTAATGCGTTTCCAGATACCAAAATCTACCCCGGCATCATCCTTACGCACCATCCACCGCAAAAACATATTCAGCCGCTTACACGTAGATTTTTGTGACGGCGACGATACATGCTTTTTAGTCCGATGCGGATAATCGGGTAAGGAGAAGAAATAGGAACGAAAGTGGTTTAAACCGAGCTCAGCTACAGCCCCCCAGCCCCCTAAAGGGGGGGTAGAAGTTGGGTTGGCAGGATGATATTCCGCTTGATGTATTTGCTCCCCCTTTAGGGGGCTGGGGGGCTGTAGCTGTACTTGTATAAACGCATCCTCTAAACTCTCAAACTTTTCGTAATGATGCCTGAAAAATGCGATGAAGTATAGGGTATCGATATCATTAAATGTGCGATGCTTGAAGCTGAGTAACTTTTTAAGGTCGGGTTCCTGATGGTTGATGATGAAATCGTATGGGGCGCCATCCATCAGGGCTATCAGTTCGCGGCATTTTCGGATGATGGTTACGCGTTGACCCCAAGCCAACGTAGCCGCCCAAAAACCCATGATTTCGATATCCTGCTGTAGGCTAAACTGGTGCGGTATTACAATCGGGTCGTTTTCAATAAACTCCGGCCGGTTATATTGCGCCACTTTAGCATCCAGGAAAGCTTTAATATCGGTAACCATGTTTTTGAGTATAGAGCCAAGAAACAAGAGCCAGGAACCAAGAATTGAAAATTTGACATTTTTTTCTCTTGGCTCCTGGCTCTTAGCCCTTGTTTCTCTTCTTTACGCCAGCGCGTTTTTTAAGTCTTCCAGTAAATCATCAATATCTTCTACCCCAACGCTGATGCGCAACAGGTTGTCTACTACACCGGCAGCTTCGCGGGTTTCGCGCGGGATGGAGGCGTGGGTCATGGTGGCCGGGTGATTGATGAGTGATTCTACCCCACCCAACGACTCGGCCAGCGTAAACACCTTGAAGTTGGAGGCAATGCGAAAAGTTTCTTTCAGGTCGGCGCCCTTTAATACGATGGAAATCATGCCGCCGAAATCACGCATTTGTTTAGCCGCAACATGGTGGTTGGGATGATCGGTAAAACCGGGCCAGTAAATGCGCTCTACTTTTGGATGGTCTTTTAAAAACTCGGCTATGGCACGGCCATTTTCGCAATGGGCTTTCATGCGCAAGTGCAAGGTTTTGATGCCACGCAATGCCAAAAAACTATCCATTGGTCCGGGTGTAGCACCGCACGAATTATAGATAAACCACAAGCGCTTGTACAAATCCTCATCATTCATCATCAAAGCGCCCATCACTAAATCGGAGTGGCCACCAATATATTTCGTTACCGAATGCATCACCAAGTCGGCGCCCAAATCCATTGGGTTTTGCAGGTATGGCGAAGCGAAAGTATTATCTACCACCAACATCAGGTTTTTATCTTTAGTAATAGACGACACTGCCTGAATGTCTACCACCTGCATGGTAGGATTAGTTGGTGTTTCTATCCAAACCAGTTTAGTTTTATCGTTCACGTACTCGTGGATAATCTCCGGCTGGTGCAGATTGATGAAATGAAACTTGATGCCGTAGTTGGCAAATATCTTGGTAAAGATACGGTATGAACCGCCGTATAAATCGTTGTTGGTAATAACCTCGTCACCCGGCTGTAGTAATTTCATTACCGCATCGGTAGCCCCCATGCCGCTCGAAAAAGCCAGACCGAATTTAGCATTCTCCAACGCAGCTAAACAATCCTCCAGTGCCTTACGCGTTGGGTTGGTACCACGCGAGTACTCATAGCCCTGGTGGTCGCCCGGAGCCCGCTGGGCATAGGTAGACGTTTGATAAATCGGCGTCATTACCGCGCCTGTACTTGGGTCAGGGTGTTGCCCTGCATGTATTGCTTTAGTTGCGAATTTCATATCACTGCTGCCCCCCAGCCCCCTAAAGGCGGAGCATTTTAACGTTTATCCTTTTAGGGAAGGATTTACAGATAATAACTACTCTTGAATTGATAAATTGTTCAACAAAAAATTCAATCCATCCTGAACAGCAGAGGAAAGTGCCAGGATTTCATCATCAGACAAAACCGGGTTAGGGTCGTCTGATACAAAAATACCAGTTCCATTAAACAACTTTTCGTAAACTGAATTTCTGATATCATCTTTAATGTCGCCAGAAAACGGAATATTTAGAGATTCAGAAATATCCGTACACAAATTCCAAAAATTCAAAAATTCATCATAGTCAATATTTGCGTACGGATTAGTCAACCATTGTTGCAATATATGACACTCGTAAGTTGCGATATCAACTAAAGCATCCAAGCCATTTTCTATCAAATAATTCTTGAGTGCCTCTTGTGTTTTGAAGCCGATAATCTTGTTGTCGTCTTCGTTAACCAAAACTAAATCAATATCATCAGAAATCCAGATAATATAAATCTGCCTGAATTTAAAATTCAGGCAGATTCCGTAACGTTCTTCTCTTGATATACGCACTTTATTTAATGCAAATAGTTTGCACTTCCTACTCCCCCTTCAGGGGGCTGGGGGGTCAATACGCCCTCGCAAACAACACCCTTTGCGACGAAGGGTTGCCGGTCAGGATACACTTGCCTTCTTCCTGCTTGTTGTTTAAAGGTATACAACGGATGGTGGCTTTGGTTTCTTCTTTGATGCGTTGTTCGGTTTCAGAAGTACCGTCCCAATGGGCTGATATAAAGCCCGGCTTTTCGTCCAGCATGCGTTTAAACTCTTCGTAATCGTTTACCTCAACGGTGTTTTCTGCACGGAAGTTGAAAGCTTTTTGATAGATGTTTTCCTGAATTTCCTCTAACAGCTTTTCAATACGCTCAGCTAAGCCGTCTTGCGCTACCGTCTCTTTAGTTTTAGTATCACGGCGGGCCAGTTCAACCGTACCATTTTGCATATCGCGGCTACCGATAGCAATACGCAGCGGCACACCTTTTAACTCGTATTCGGCAAATTTAAAGCCCGGGCGCTGGGTGTCGCGATCATCAAATTTGATAGATATGCCTTTTGCCCTCAATTCGGCGCTTAGGCTTTTAATATAGGTGCGAATATTTTCCAGCTCTTCGTCGTGCTTGTAAATAGGCACGGCTACCACCTGTATCGGTGCCAGTTTTGGAGGTAACACTAAACCGGCATCATCAGAGTGGGTCATAATCAAAGCACCCATTAAACGGGTTGATACCCCCCATGATGTAGCCCAAACATAATCCAGCTTGCCTTCTTTGCTGGTAAATTTCACATCAAAAGCTTTGGCAAAATTCTGACCCAAAAAGTGTGAGGTACCGGCCTGTAAGGCTTTTCCGTCTTGCATCAATGCTTCAATGCAATACGTATCCAGTGCACCGGCAAAACGCTCGTTGGCGGTTTTACGGCCTTTTACTACGGGCACCCCCATCCAGTTTTCCACAAAATCGGCATAAACGTCCAGCATTTGCTCCGTTTCGGCTATCGCTTCTTCGGCAGTGGCGTGGGCAGTGTGGCCTTCCTGCCATAAAAATTCGCTGGTGCGTAAAAATAAACGGGTACGCATTTCCCAACGCACCACGTTAGCCCACTGGTTAACCAGGATAGGTAAATCGCGGTACGATTGTATCCAGCCGCGGTAGGTGTTCCAGATAATAGTTTCTGACGTTGGGCGCACCACTAATTCTTCTTCCAGTTTTGCTTCCTCATCAACAATAATGTTGCCCTCACCATCGTTCTTTAATCTATAGTGTGTAACTACGGCGCATTCTTTGGCAAAGCCCTCTACGTGGCTGGCCTCTTTTGAAAAGAAAGATTTAGGTATAAACAGCGGGAAATAAGCGTTGCTGTGACCGGTATCTTTAAACATCTTATCAAGCGCGGCCTGCATTTTTTCCCAGATGGAGTAGCCGTATGGCTTAATGATCATGCAGCCCCTTACCGGCGAATATTCGGCAAGATCAGCTTTTATTACAAGGTCATTAAACCATTGCGAGTAATCTTCGTCTTTACTTATTATACCCTTGCTCATATGTTATTTATGGAATAGATTTTGACTATTGAAATACGTAATATTGTTGCCAAATTTATAAATTAATTATGTTTAAAAACTTCAACTTTTAACAACCTAATAAAATGAAAAGAAACATCATCCAATCAGCCGTTCTTTTCAGTGCGCTTGCGCTTGCTTCCTGCTCAACCCCCAACAAACTGGCATCTAACCCTGGTAAGGACGATGATGTTTATTTTACTAAAGCAGAGGCAGCAGAGGCGCCTGTATACCGGCAACCAGTATATGCCGACCGCTACACCAACGTAGAACAAGGCACCGGCGACGATGACGACTATTATTACTATGATAGTTACTCATCGCGCATTAACCGTTTTGGCTATTCATCACCTTTTGACTACTACGACGATTACTACTATGGCTATAATAACCCTTACGCCTATAACAGCTTTGGCTATGGCGGCTGGGGCGGATATGGTGGTTTAGGTTACGGCTATGGCGGTTGGGGCTTAGGCGTTGGCCTGGGCTGGGGTGGTTACGGCTATGGCGGCTGGGGTTATGGCTTAGGCTGGGGCGGTTTAGGCTATGGTTACGGCGGCATATACTCGCCATACTCATACTGGGGTACTGGTTTTGGTTATGGTGGTCCGTACTGGGGTGTTTACTCTGCTTACGGCAACGTAGCTAAAGCACGTCCATATCGCGGTTCTGGCTATCCAACAAACTATGGTACCGGCGGTAATGTAGGTCGCACATCGTCTGCCCGCCCAATGGGTTACAATGGTGCTTATGGCAATGCCATGAATTCACCAGTTCGTCGTCCATCTATAACAGATGCCTACGGCAATTCATCTTACAATGGTGGCCGTCCGTCGCGCGGTGCAGCCAGCCCGCAACCGGTTTATCGTCCGCAACGTACCGAAATCAATCGTCCACAATATCAGCCTGCAACCATGGACCGTGGTTCGTCATCAGCCGGATCATTCGGTGGTTCGGGCGGAGGTGGTGGCGGTGGTAGCCGCGGAGGAGGCCGTCCGTCAAGACCATAATTCAACCCTTTATTGCATTTATCTACATGAAAGCTAAACACTTATTACTGGCAATGGCTACAGTAGCCATTTCTCAGCATGCTTTTGCTCAATATTCGCAGGATGCCATACGCTTTTCTGGTGCCGATGTTGGTTCAACATCGCGCGTCAAGGCTATTGGTAATGCCAACATTGCCATAGGGGGCGATTTAACGTCGATTGCTAATAACCCGGCGGGCCTGGGCTTTTTTACCCGGTCTGAATTAAGCATTACGCCGGAATTTAATATGAACCGTACCAATTCTACTTATCCGAGATTTGGTTCGGCTTACGGCACCAGCAGTAACCCGGCCACGACCAGTACTGCCGACCAACGCAATGCGTTGAACTTTAATAATGCATCGGTGGTATTTTATGGCCAGTTAAATAAAGGTCGCGGCGAGGATAAAACCAAAGGCTGGCTGAGCGTTAACTTTGGCGCCTCGTATGCCCGTACCAATGATTTTTATCAAAATTACAGCTACCGTGGTGTAAATCCTAACAGTTCCATTTCTGACTATTATGCGTTTTTAGGCAATAAAGCTATTGATAATGGTTACAGTTTGGATGGTTACCTGGAAGGCTGGGCACGAGATCAGCGATTAATCAACAACACTGCTGATCCAAACACCTATGTCCCGTCAAATACTCTAGGTGGTACAGAATCTAATATTACTACGTCAACCGGTGGACAAAGCGCTTATAACTTTGCCTTCGGTGCAAACTATAGTAATAAATTGTATTTAGGTTTAGGATTAAGTTTTACCAACCTGCGTTATAATACCACTACCGATTTTACAGAAGACAATTATAACACCGTGTTGAGAAGCAACTACACCTCAACTTACACCCGCGACCAGGTAACCAAAGGCAATGGTTTTAATGCCCGCTTTGGTTTTATCTATAAACCGGTTGAAGTGGTACGCTTAGGTGCGTCTATCACTACACCAACCTGGTATACCATTGATGATAATAGCTACGAAGGCTTAACAACCCGTTATGCAAACGCCTCAACAGCAGGCGGCCGCAACAGCGATACCTATCCTGCCCGTTACAACCTGCGTACACCATTTAAGGTAGCTGGCGGCTTAGCAGTGTTTGCCGGCAAATACGGTTTTATTACCGGTGATGTGGAGTATATGGACTATACCAGCACCCATTTAACCAGCGAAGATTATGACGTAACTACCGACAATAGTGACATTAAACGTAATTACCAGTCGGTAGTTAATGCCCGTTTAGGTGCTGAGGCCCGCCTGACTAACAGTTTCTTTTTAAGAGGCGGTTATGGCATTTATGGCAGCCCGTCTAAAATCAACGCGACTGATCGAACTACAGTTAGCGGCGGTTTGGGTTACCGTTTTGCTAACTATTACATTGATGCTACCTATACCCACGTAAGTAACACTACTACCATGACTCCGTATGATTTGGCCGAATACAGCCCTGCCGCTGATATTAAAAACCGCAACAGCAATGTATTTGTAACCTTAGGCTTACGTTTTTAAAAGTATAAATTTTATACATAAACAAAACGGCCTGCGCTGAAATAGCGCAGGCCGTTTTGTTTATGGTGCTTTGTTTTTTAGTCTTCGTTTACAAACGAACGCAGCATCCAAGTGTTTTTCTCTTTATACTGCATAAAGCCGTTTACCATATCATTTGTACCGTCGTCGCCGGCTTCAGCGGTGATATCCAAAATTTCGCGTTCTTTTTCAATTAAAATCGCCATATCGTCAATAAGCGCTTTTACTAAAAACTTATCGGTTTGGCCAATGGTATTTACCTCTTTAATGGTCGATACTTTGATGTAATCGCCAAAGGTGCTGTATGGCGGTTTACCTAAGGTTAAAATACGCTCAGCTAAATCGTCGATGGTCTGCACAGCGTTGGTATACATTTCCTCAAACTTTTCGTGCAGGGTAAAAAAGTTTGGGCCTTTAATATTCCAGTGGCAGCCTCTTATTTTTTGGTAGTGTATATGATAATTGGCTAATAAGTCGTTCAGGTGGTCTACCACCGGTTTTACCTCTTTTTCGTTGAGGCTTATTTCTTTTGCATCCATGTTCTTATGTAGTTGTAATGTTAAAATTCGAACACAAACACGTACTAAGTGTTTGAAAAAAGGTAACATTTTGGACGGCTTTGATAAAAAGTTTACTTTTAAGCATGACTCAGTTAAAGCTGGTAATTGCCGAGCACTTTGCCGGAGAAATATGGCGAATGGAAATTGACCCGATAAGCCACATTTTATTTATTGAAACCCGCCGCAAAGACGACCGCAAAGTAAGCTTCGCCGGCCTTGACCTCAGCACCGGCAAAACCTACTTTAAAGACCATACCATAGACGAAAGCTGGCTGACGGGTATCGAATCTGCTTTTGATGGTGTACTACTGCTGCATTATTACCAGGCTACCGGCAGCCCGGCGCACAAAGGACTGGCAGCTATTGAAGCCCATTCAAGCAAAGTTTTGTGGAGCAATTTTAATTATACGTTTGACCATTTGACCGCGAACGGCCCCGCCGTATATGACAGCCGTTTTCAGCCGCCTGTTTTAAAAATAGCGGATATTAAAACCGGCACTCTGCTTCGTGGTTACCAACCCGGCGCAGACGAGGTGCCCGACAATCAGCTATCAGTACCCAAAAGCATCAACTGGAACGATACCCTACCCAAACTACCGGCCGAGCCTTACCGAAACATTGTGCATTACCTGGAATACAATAACCTGATAATTGTATCTTTGCACGCGCTTTGGGCCGGGCAGCTACGGCAATGCCTGTATGTGCTTGAAAACGGCCAACTTATTTTTGAGGATATATTAAATACCAATATACAAAAATTGCAGCCCGAGGCGTTTGTGTTATACCGTAATCAGCTTATCTATGTAAAAGATAAGGTGGAGATTAAGGTACTAAATTTATAGCTGAGTAAGTTTAACATGACATTTAAGATTTTTGTATTAGCTGGTTTATCATCCCTGTGTTCTTTACCTGTTTTAGCCAGCCCCGTTTTAGACTCTATTGGAGTTGAAAACCAGGACGGAAAAAAAGTAATCCTGCATAAACTTGACCCCCGAGATAATTATTTTTCAATAGGCCGGCGTTATAACGTTAAGCCCAACGTCATCATCCAGTTTAACAATAATGCCTCCATGCGCGTGGGTAATGTAATTAAGGTACCTACCGAGCAGCCTTTTATATCGCCAACACCGCAAACAACAGCTGCTGTTACTACCCCTACCGACGGCACAACGATTTATAAGGTATCGGCAGGCGAATCGCTGTATGCCATATCAAGACGTTTTAACATGAAGGTTGAAGACATTGTAAGTCTGAATAATCTAAAATCGACTAATTTGATGCCAGGGCAGCTGCTTAATATCAAAGCAGCAACGCCTCCACCGACGGCGCAACCTCAGGTAACTACCGTCCAAACAACGGTAACCACACAACCGGCCACTGCTGCACAATCGCAAACTACGGTGCAGCAACAAACCAGGGTACAACAACCCACCGTCAACACACCGGTAACCATGCCGCGCGACTCGACCCGGGTGGCAGCTACAGACAGCGCAGGTGTTGAACGCCGCTTACCTGCCAATCGTTATGGCATTACTGAACGGAATGAAAAAGGAGTGGCTACGTATATGGACGACAGCGGATTAGGCCTCGACCCTAACAAAAAGCTGGCCTTGCACCGTACAGCGCCTGTAGGCACCGTGTTAAAAATAACCAACCCCATGACCAACCGCACCACTTTTGCCAAAGTAGTGGGCAGGTTTAATGATAACGAAAGCACCAAAGATGTAATGGTGGTGCTTACCAAAAGTGCAGCCGACGCTCTGGGTGCACTCGACAAACGCTTTCACGTAAATATTAGCTACGGAACCCCTAATGAGTCACAAGAATAAGCCCTATATTATAGGCATTGCCGGAGGAAGCGGCTCGGGCAAGACTTTTTTTTTGAAATGTTTTTTGGAGCACTTTACGGCCGATGAGATTTGTTTAGTATCGCAGGATGATTATTACATCCCGGTGGCACACAACATGACACCGGAAGAAAACAAGCTTTACAATTTCGATTTACCCCGCACCATTGACCGGGAACATTTTATACAAGACATTAATGCGCTGGTAAACAACCAGACCATTTACAAAAAAGAGTATACCTTTAACAACCCCAACGCGATACCCAAAACGCTGGAAATTAAACCGGCACCGATACTGATTGTAGAAGGACTGTTTATTTTGCATTTTGAGGATATTGCCAATCAGCTTAATCTTAAAATATTTTTAGAAACTGATGAAGATGTGGCTCTGCAGCGCCGCCTGAAACGCGATTTGGAAGAGCGCGGATACTCTAACGATGACGTATTGTATAAATGGCACAACCACGTAGTACCGGCTTATAAAGAATACCTGCTCCCCTACCGCGAAACCTGCCACAAAATTGTGGTAAACAACACCCAGGTAGCCGAAGATATTATTAAGATTACCGACGAAATATCGGCCGAGTTAAGACATAAACTCTTTAACGAGTAACCACCACCAGCCAAGGGGCAACAAATTATATACGTTTGTTGCCCCTTGTTGCTTTTACAGCTATACTTGCCGCTGATGTTACACCACGCCGGTCAGAAAGCTTTCATTTGCGTCGCCTTAGCGGCTTCCCTATTTTCTTTTAATTGTAAAAGCACCCAAAGGCAACCGGGTACCGGCTTGAACCGGCTGCTTAGTTTAAAAGATACCAATACATTTAAAAACATGCTGGGCGTAAACGCCTTTGAGTGGAACTTTTTGCAAAATCCCAACGACCCAAATAACGCTATGGAGATTTACGAGCCTAAAATGAAGCTCATACAATCGTTTGGTGGCGTAAGGCATTACCTAGACTGGGGTCGCATTGAAGATAAACCCGGCAAATTCACTTTTAACCCTGCCCATAGCGGCGGCTGGAATCTGGATGCCATATACCAGCGCTGCAAAGCGGATGGAATTGATATGCTGGCATGTTTAAAAACCTGCCCGAACTGGCTGCAAGACACCTATCCGGCTAACCAGCGGGATGCCGAGAATGTACCCATGCCGTATGGGGCCGATAAAGCCAAGCCTGCAAGCTATATTTTACAGGCAAAGGCAGCCTTTCAGTTTGCGGCCAGGTATGGCAGTAACAGCCGGGTTGACAAATCTCTCTTAAAAATTGATTCGTCGCCACGCTGGACGGCCGACCAGATAAATCAGCCGCTCACCGGATTAAATACGGTAAAATACATTGAATGTGATAACGAGCGCGATAAATGGTGGAAAGGTGATAAAGCGCACCAGACGGCCGAAGAATATGCTGCCAACCTTTCGGCATTTTACGATGGGCATAAAGGCACTTTGGGAAAAGACGCAGGCGTAAAAACAGCCGACCCTAACATGAAGGTGGTAATGGCCGGCCTGGCTAAAACCGATGTTAATTATGTGAAATCGATGATTGAATGGTGCCGGAAAAACCGGGGCTACAAAGCAGATGGCAGCATTAACTTTTGTTTCGATGTGATTAATTTTCACCTGTATGCCAATGACCATTTGGAACACCATGACCAGGCCACGCAGGGCGTCGCTCCTGAACAATCGGAAGCGGCCGAAATAGCCGCGCAGTTTGCTCTATTAGGTAACCAGTACCATTTGCCGGTATGGGTTACCGAAGCTGGGTACGATGTTAATGCACAAAGCCCTCAGCGTGCAATTACCATCGGTCCTAAAACCATTTTGCAAACACAAGCTGATTGGACTATCAGAACTGCATTATTATATGCACGCAATGGCATTCAAAAGTTATTTTTTTATATGCTGTTTGATGACAACCTGGCTAACCCGGTGCAATATGCTTCGTCAGGATTAGTGACAGAAGATTTGAAACGCCGGCCGGCAGCTAATTTCATCCTGCAGACAAAAAATCTGTTAGGTGCTTATAGTTATCGCAAAACCATTAGCCAAGTGCCTTTTGTCGATTTATATCAGTATGGTAAAAAAACCATGTACGTATTGGTGCAGCCAACTCAAAATGGCACGGTATCTAATTACACACTCGCCTTACCTGGCGCTAAGAAAGCAGTTGTTCATAAACTCAATTATGACTCTGAAAAAACTTCAGACCATACAGTCGATATTAAGAGCGGAAAATTATTGATTGAAGTAACGGAAACGCCGGTCTTAGTGGAGCCACTACCCAACTGAAACGGCAAAGTTATGCCGCTGTACTTTGCAGCGATTGAGTTTTTTCCAACTCGGCAACAATCAGGTTTTTGAGCGATGAGTTGAGGTTGACATCACCCAAAACTTTCCAGCTGTTCCCGGCTTTAAGCATCCAATATTTAGTGTCGCTTGACTTAATTTTGTACATGGTAAGGCCACCAGGATAGTCAGATTCAAACACAGTTGCCTTAAACTTATTTTTTAAGTATACGAACTCAATTTTAAATATACGTTTAAACATTATCTTACTTGTTTGTATTATCAATAAACAGTTAAGGAAGATAAATTAAAGGTCATTTTAACCTACACTCAACTTTCCGCGCATTTCGTTTCAAATACGTTGCCAAAATGCCCCATAATTAACTATTAAATAATTCGTATCTTATTTTTTACGTGAACGCAGTTATTGCAAGTGTGAAACACACTTTAACCCGAACGAAAATCATTTAAGCGTTGCAACTTTTACTATCCGGCAATTAAGACAATTGTATAATTAAATATTCACGGTTTAACAGGCGGTTATATGCTTCTGCATACATTTTGGGTTATACTAACCGGGTCTATTGCAGATGACGGATTATTGTTACATTTGGTTACCACAATACAATGATGTTGTACTATGATTGAAAAGTTTCTAAATGAGCAGCAGGACCCAAAAGCGGTTGAGAAAGTTTATAGCCGCCTGGTAGAACTACTGCCACCGGGCGAAGATACGATGTACATCGCCACGCAAAAAAAGCCGTTGGTAAACCTGTTGCCCGATTGTATAGTAATCACCAACAGGCGGGTACTGTTTTTTTCGCCGGCCAATCTGGGTTTATCGTTAAAATTTGTTGATTTTGTTTGGAAAGACATTGCCGACGTCAACATGAAAGAAGAAATCATCGGCTCGGTATTTACCATCAAAACCGTACAGGGCGCCGAAATGAGCGTTGACTATTTACCAAAGGTGCAAGGCCGCAAACTTTACCAGTTTTCGCAGGAATGCCGCGAAAACGAACGCAAGCGCGAAGAACTACACAAGGTTCAGAACACGCCATATAACCCGTTTAATCCGTTTGAGACTCAAGCACCTTCTCAGCAAACCTTTGCACCGCCCGTTGCCCCGACACCTCCACCAGCTCCGGCACCGGCTCCAGCACCCGAACCCGTGGTAGAACAAAAGCCTGATGAGCTGACCGAAAAACTAAAAAAACTAAAATTGCTGTTTGATAACGGACTGATTTCGCAGGAAGAATACAACCAAAAGAAACTGGAATTGTTAAGTGAGCTGTAATTATACAGTTTATGACGCCTGTTACCGACGAACATGGACTACCCAAACCAATTGGGTGGTATTTAAAAGAAGCCGATCACTTAATTACTGCGTTTTTTGACGACGCTTTTGACAGGCATTGCATTACCCGCTACCATTGGATGGTTTTACGCACGATAGCCAGTAAAACCTATATCAATGTTGAAGCGCACCACGAGCAGGTTAAGTATTTTTTAAGCTTAGACAGGCTAAACGGCATAATTGATAACCTGGCTACCCGTGGCTGGATTAAGGCTAACGAGAATAAAAACTACCAGTTTACAGATGCCGGCAAACGGCTGTACGACAGCGTTAACCGCACCTACGAAAAACAACTGGTAACTATGATGCAGGGCATTACCGAAGACGATTATAACCAGGTAATTGATACCCTGGACCGCATCATCAATAATCTGAGCAAAAAGGTATCTATAGAACTCAAAGAATAACATTACTACTGAAGTTATTCTTTGAGT
Source organism: uncultured Mucilaginibacter sp. (assembly GCA_913777515.1). Taxonomy (GTDB): domain Bacteria; phylum Bacteroidota; class Bacteroidia; order Sphingobacteriales; family Sphingobacteriaceae; genus Mucilaginibacter. Next base: position 9,240 of record CAJYSL010000370.1, on the reverse strand, counting down.
TCTTTCTTTGCTATCGACCTTAAAAATTAAAAGACGCTTTGAGCGTTACCATGCGGCCGGGTAACTGGTATACGCTATTAGTAAAATTATTGGCCGTAAGAAATGGTGCACTATAGGTTTTTGTATTGAAGATGTTAAGCATCGTCAATTCTAAATCAGTATTACGCTTATTTATTTTGTAACGGGCCGAAAAATCGGCAAAAGAATAGTTTAAATCGTTACGCAAGCTTTGGTTTGTGTAATAGTGGTCGCCGGATAACCTTAGGAACAGGTTGTTGAGCGGATTGTAGTTGATAGAACCCTGGTGCTGCAACTGAGTAATACCCGTGGTGCCTGAGCCTTCAACCGATGAACGACTGGTTGTACGTGTAGCCGTGATACGATAACTTAAATTAAGCTGATTGCTTATTTTGGTTTCGGCGCTTCCATTAACCACGTTGCTATAATTGGTATACGGCAACAGTACATTATTTAAAATCTGGTTGTATTTGTTGGTAGACCACGAGTAGCCTGCGCCAAAGGTAGTATGCAAACTGTACACATATTTGCTGGTACTTCCTGCTACCGACCACGTGCTGATGCTGTTGGCATAAGGCAGCACAACCATGCGCTGAAAGTTATCGGTTAGCACGGCCGAGGTAATATTATTTACGGCAATGTGGTTATACCCGGCTGTTACTCCCCAAAAAAACAGTTTTAAAGCTTTACGATAATTGTATCCTACCGTAGCATTTTGTGTTTTTCGCTCGGCCAGGTTGGCATAATTAGCATTAAGCGTGCGGTAGTTGGTGAGTATATCGCCACGGTAAGCCTGGGTAATATCTCCGATATCGTTCTTAAAATTATAGGCAGCGGTTACATATTGCTCGGCAGCGGTAGCATATTTAACAAATAAACTTGGGTCAAAATATAGGCGCGTTAATGCCTTGTCCAAATTATAGGTGCGGTCTGAATAAGCAATGTGCTGTAAACTCAAAGGCAGTCGTACACCCAACTTTAGCTTTTCGCCGGGCACATCAAAAGCAGCCTCCGCGTAGCTTTTTGTTTTGCGCCAATCCAGGTTATTAACCGACTGGTTGTTGGCCGCGGTGGTGTTACCGTTGATTTGAATTACGGTTAAGGCCGAATTTAAATTTTGCGACTGCAAACTAACGCCGGCTTTGTAGGATTGCGTAATTTTGTCGCCCGCATGTTTTAACGATAAGTAATTATTGGTAAACCACGTGGGGATATTAGCCGTTTGCAGCAACTGTGCGTAAGGAAGGTTTTGATTAAACGCATCCTGATTAATACCCGGCTGTAATACCCGGCTTTCTGGATTGCTTAAACGGTTGATGTAAGAATAAGCCTCCAGTATATTGCCTGAATTGTATGTCTTCATCAAATTAAACTCATTAGAGAAATCTAAACGGTTATTTTTTAATGCCTGGCTGGACCCAACACCGTTAGCGTTCAATGCCGATGTTGAACGGTATTGCTCGTAGTCGGTTAACAGGGTATTGTTCAGGTAATAATTTATTTTGTTGATGTTAAGCGTGGCCTGGGCATGCAATAAATCGGGCCGCTTACGATTGTCCTGCAACTCGGTGTAACGGATAGTATCGCCGGGCAAATAAGTTTCGCGCACTTTTACATAGTTCTGCAGTTGCCTGTCGTGCAGGTACGATAGATTAGCTTTTAACTGCACATCCTTTTTTACATTCACCAGGTTGTTTAAGTTAATCAAGCCCGACTGGTTAAACAGGTATCGGTTGGTAGGTAAATTCGGGTTGCCCGCTGCCCCTAACGACAATAAGTTTTGAGGCTTGTTATTGTCTAACCTGTTTAAGTAATTACTCAGGTTGTGCGATACCAAATCATTCTGAATATCAACACCGGTATTGTTGCCTTTAACGTAGTTAACTGCCTTATATTTATCTTTAAACATCATGGCGTTAATAGTGCCGTCGTATTTACCGGGTAAACCGCCGCCCACATTGCCTTGCCCCACCATCTGCATTTTAGCATCCGGCTTAATAGTTAAGTTGAGTGCTACATCATCGCTCACCACTTTGTTTTGTAAGGCCTTAACGGGCTGATGGTTTTCCATTACCTGTACCTGGTCTACCACGCCGTTCGGGATGGTTTTGGTAGCGATGTTGTATTTATCATCCAGCAGATTATCTCCGCCGATGTACAGGTTAGATATACTTTTACCGTTGTATTTAATCTTGCCATTGTCGTCCACCTCTACACCAGGCAGTTTTTTAATAACATCGCCAATTACCCTATCCTGCGGACTGGTAAACTCCGATACTTTGTAACTAATGGTATCTCCCCTAACCTTAAGCCGGGGTGCAGTGTTTTTTACGTTAACCGCCTGCAGCTGGTTAACCGAATGGCTCAAAACAAAATTATACGGTGACGAGAAATCCTCCACCGGCTTGCTTTGCTTTTTAAAACCCACCGAACTGATTTCTACCCGTAAATCACCTTGAGTGCCATCTGCGGGTACAGGCAGGCTATATGCCCCCTTATTATCGGTAGCTGTAAAACCAATAATGAGATTACCCGCTCCCATCAACTTTGCATTGGCATAGGGCACAACTTTCCCGGCGCTGTCGGTAACTGTGCCCTTAATGGTTTGTGCCAGGCCATCGGTGGTAAACAGGAAAGTGCAGATACAGATAACGATTACGGTAATTGCCGTTCTCATTTCTTTTCGGGTAATTCGATTGGATTATTGGTTACTACTTTCGGTCCCGGTGCCGACTCGACTCTGATGCTGCCTATTGAGGATACAGCTGTAGCACCGCCACCACCTGTGCCCACACTAAAACTGGCAGACTGACCGGATGCCCCCATCCGTCCCTGTACGGCAGCCCGTTGTGATTGGGCGAAAGCCTGTGGGTCTTTTCGCATCACTTCTCTTACTTCTTCAAACTCCTTTGGGTTAGTTTTGATACCATTAGCTGGTAAGGCGATAACATTGCTGTTTTTAGAGGCATCATCCATACCGCCAAACACTACGCGAGCCGTTGCGTTTTGATTTTGGCTGGCTTGGTCTTTTCCGGCACCACCTATCTTTTCGATACCGTCAAACTTGAACATCACCTCTTTTTTATCGTCAGAAGCCTCTACAATTAATCCGGGTAAACCGCTCAGTTTCCATGGGCCGGCACGGTAAGGCAGTTCATCGCAAAACCAGGCAGTATAATTACGTCCTTTAAAATGGGTGGTAGCTTTCTGGCAAGGTAACCCATCGATGGTTGCCGTATCAGCACTAACTTTCCAATTGATAGCCGACATACTTTCGGGGATAATGTAACTGTTGGCCATCAGCCGCTCAATGGTGTAAAGCTTTTTTTCGTTAGGATATTGGTAGTAATCAATATTAGGGCTAAGCGAGCCAACGCTCGAGGTAAGTCTTAAATCTCTCGACCCGCTGCTCATTTGTTCCTCAATGCTTTTACGCATTTGTTCTTCTTTTAATTTGCGGTCGTAGCTTTTATATACGCTCGAGTTACGGCCTACCAGCAACATCATGTTTTCTACCAGCGGCTTATCGCGGTTGTTAGTATCGCGTACGTGGGTAAACTTGTAATGCACAATGGCCTGGGCGGTATCTGGCTTTTGTGCTTTTGCCAGAATGGTAACTAAAAGCAATAAAACAGTTAAGTAAGGGCTAAGCTTCATATTGTTAAATATTAATAGTGGTTAATTAATTTATCCAACCGGACAAAACAAATATAACTAATTAATTAGTTACAAAACTAACACATTAGTTATTTAACAAAATTTAACAGATAGAAACTCAGAGTAAATATTTATCGAACAACGATAGGACTGCCTACAACCACAAAAAAAAGAGGTTGAATACTTTTAAATTAAAGCATTCAACCTCCTGAAATATTTAAGTTTAATTTATGAAACTAGCTTACTCAACCACAATCAAAAAGTAGTTTTTCTTTCCTTTTTGCACTACCCAGAATTTGCCGTTAATCAAGGTTTCGGTGTCATAACGGCTGTCAACCGCCTCAATTTTCTTTTTGTTGATGGCGACGCCCCCACCCTGTATCATTTTTTTAGCCTCGCCTTTAGACGGGAACACCGTGGTTTTAACCGCCAACAGGTCTAATACATCAGCGCCTTGCTCTATGTCCTGCTTGGCAACGGTAAAATTAGGCACGCCTTCGAAAATGGCTAATACCTCAGCATCGGTCAACTCGTTTAAGAACTCGATGCCGGTGCTACCGAACAAAAACTCTGAAGATTGTATGGCTTTTTGATAAGCCGCCTCGCCGTGTACGCGGATAGTAATATCTTTTGCTAAGGCTTTTTGCAAAGCACGCTGATGCGGAGCCGCATTGTGCGTGGCTTCTAAATCTTCAATACTCTGGCGGTCGAGCAAGGTAAAAATGCGGATAAACTTTTTCACGTCGTCATCACCGGCGTTTAACCAAAACTGGTAAAACTGGTAAGGCGAGGTACGGGCTGTATCTAACCAAACTGCGCCGCTTTCAGTTTTACCAAACTTGGTACCATCAGCTTTTTTAATGAGTTGGGTAGTTAATGCAAAAGCTTCGCCGGCATCTTTACGGCGTATTAGCTCTGTACCGGTTACAATGTTGCCCCACTGGTCTGACCCGCCCATTTGTATGGCGCAGTTATGATTTTTCCAGAGGTAGTAAAAATCGTATCCTTGTACCAATTGGTAAGTAAACTCCGTGAACGACATACCGGTATCGCCGCTTAAACGGTTTTTTACCGAGTCCTTAGCCATCATGTAGTTTACGGTGATGTGCTTGCCTACGTCGCGTATAAAATTGAGGAACGAAAAATCTTTAAACCAATCGTAATTGTTGACCATCTGCGCACTGTTTTCACCGCAGTCGAAGTCCAGAAACTTCTCCAGCTGCTGCTGGATACTTTGCAGGTTGTGCTGTAACACCTCCTCAGAAAGCAAATTACGCTCGGCCGATTTGCCCGATGGGTCGCCCACCATACCGGTAGCGCCGCCAACCAAAGCAAACGGTTTGTGACCGGCACGCTGAAAATGAATCAGCGTCATAATCTGCGTTAAGTGACCAACATGTAACGAATCAGCTGTCGGGTCGAAGCCAATATAGCCCGATGCCATACCCTTATTCAGTAACTCTTCGGTTCCGGGCATAATATCGTGCAGCATGCCTCTCCAGCGTAATTCTTCAACAAAACTCATGATTGTAAACGTATTTTAAAGTTGGCAAAGATAGCAATTACCCTAAAATAAGCTAAGGCATCAAATACCTTGATAAAGAGACGCCATTAACCCTCAACGTTTACAGTCAGTTTGATTCAAAAACCTAATTAGCTCCGATGCCACCAATCGTTACTTAAGCTAACGTCACGGTAAACTTCGAAACGGCCATGATTATCCGGCTTATAATAAATTCTGATTTGAGTAACCTTAAACGACACCGGACTTGCCTGCAGATAATCATCAGCCAGTAACTTCATGGCTGCAAAATCTTCTATAGTAAAGCCACACCATTTACGCCCCAAAGTTAAATGCGGATGAAAACTGTCGTCTCCTTTGCCCGGCTCTTCTTTCTCGAATGGTTGTAAGGCGGGTATCAATAAATCGTATAATTGTTTTAGGCCGGGTGATTGCACATTTACAAACAACACCCTATCCCCAAAAAAGCCGGTGCCGGGCAGATGAATATCAAAAGGCTTAAAAGCGGCACTCATAGCTTTAATAGTTTGCAGCCATGGATCAAGTTGCAGCGGACTTATCGGCGGGCGGATAGTGATGTGCGGCTCCAACCGGTTATCGCCAAACTGATTTTGTATTTGCTGTAGCTGATTGTAAATATCAGGTGGCGGAACAATACCAACAAAGAATTTCATTTAACTATCAATTATCCTTTCCACAATTTGTTTTCCTGGACTTAACCGCCCATTCCATTGCAGTTAAGGGTAAAACGTTACAATTTGATAACCTTACAATTTCGTTTACTGCAAAAAAGCATGTATTTTGCCATACCGCTATGAATTTTTTGTCTCATTTTTATTTCGACCGCCATACGACCGATTGCTACCATGTACTGGGCACGGTATTGCCGGATTTACTCAAAAATGCCGACAAACATATTATTCTGCATCCCGAAAAGCTTGATTACCCGGAAGGCCCCGAACAAGCTATACAGCAAGGCTGGCTCAAGCATCTTGATGTTGACCGGCATTTTCACAACTCCGACTTTTTTAAAACCAACTCACATCAGCTTAAACTGGCACTATTGCCTGCCATGGCAGGTTCGCCGGTAAAGCCATTTTTTTTAGGGCACATTGCCCTGGAGTTGTTATTAGACAATTTACTGCTCACCACCGGCATGGTAAAAGCCGACGATTTTTATACACACCTGAATGGCTGCAACCATGAGGTGATTTATAGCTTTTTAAGCCGGAGCGGCATGCAAAACCCTGACGTTTTTTTACACTTTTTTGAGAACTTTAAACGCAGTGAATACCTGCACACCTACGCCGAAACCGAGAAAGTAACGTATGCCCTAAAACGCATTTGTATGCGCATTTGGCAAAACCCTTTCAGCCAAGAAAACGAAACGGCGATGAGCGCTACTATTAATCATTATCGACAAACGCTCGAAAATAACTTCACTTCCGTTTTTGACGATATTGAGGCGATGCTTACTGATTAGCAAGCCTGGAAACGAGACTACCCGGTTATTACCGCAGCTTCTTTTTTCCTGGCACGCTGCCGGTCTGCCGAGCGTTTGAATAATAAACCAAAAAGAATGGCAACCGCCAAACCGGCTAAGCCTTGTATACAAAGTACCAAACGGGCACTGGCATGGTGCGTAGCCAAGCCTACAAAAAAGCTTCCTAAAGGCTGCATACCCATAAATGCCATTACATAATAGCTAATTACCCGGCCACGCATTTCATCGCTTACAGTGGTTTGTATAAAGGTGTTAGTTCCGGCAATTTGCATCATGGCACCTGCTCCGGCAGGCATTATCAAGAGCAAGGCTAACCATAGGCTGTTGCTCCAGGCAAACAAGGCCAGACTCATACTAAACATAGCACAGGCCAACACCACAATGCGTTTAACATTACTGGTGTTTTTTAAACTGGCCATATAAAAAGCACCCATCAACGAACCTAAACCCGATATACTATTAAGCAAGCTGTAAGTACGTGCATCACCATTAAAAATATCTTTGGCAAATATTGGCGTCAACGTGGTGTAGGGCATTACAAAAAAACTGGTGCAAGCCATCAATAAAATCACCAGTTTAATGTCGGGCACGGTTTGCAGGTAATTGTATCCTTGCTTTAGGCCATCCCATACGCTATCGGTAGTTTTTTTAATATCCATGGGCGGCAGTTTCATGAGCAGTAATGAGGTAATTACTGCTACAAAACTCAGCGCATTTAATAAAAAGCAGATGCCCGTACCTACGGTGGTGAGCAGCACCCCTGCCACGGCCGGCCCCAGCATACGAGCCAGGTTTACCATGGATGAATTAAGCGCTATGGCATTTTGCAGGTCGCGTTTATCTTCAATCAGCCTAATCATGAGCGATTGGCGCGAAGGCGTATCAAACGCGTTGATGATACCCAGGATGATACTCAGGCCAATAATCGCGTACATATTATACACTTTGAGCAGCACCAGGGCAGCCATGGTACCTGCTTGCAGCATAGCCGCCATTTGGGTAGTCAGCAGTATTTTATACCGGTTGTGCCTGTCGGATATTGTGCCACCATAAGGCGACAGCAAAAGCGTAGGAATTTGCCCGGCAAAATTGACCAAGCCCAGCATCAACGCCGAATGCGTAGTGGTGTATACCAGCCAATTGATGGCAATCCGTTCCATCCAGGTACCAATGAGGGATATGGACTGACCAATAAAATAAAGCCTGAAATTATAAAATCGCAGTGAGCGAAAGGTAGTAGATAGCGCCGACATGATGTAGTAAAGACAATACCTAAACTATTTAGTTTATACTAATATTGCCTTACGTCCAAAAGTGGCACCAAATCGTTACAGGATATAACAGTATACCGACCACCGGTTAAGCGATGGTCGGTGAATGAAAAAAAGCTTAAATAATACCTGCTTTTTCTAACTCCGCTTGCATTTGCACCTGCAGTTTTTGTGCCTCGGCGCGGGCGGCCTCAGCAAAATCTTCGCCGTTTGAGGCGTAGATAATGGAACGTGACGAATTGACGAGCAAGCCGCACTCAGCGTTCATGCCGTAACGGCAAACATCTTCCAAGCTTCCTCCTTGTGCGCCCACACCAGGTACCAGCAAAAAATTATCGGGGGCATGCTTACGGATGTTTTCAAACTCTGCGCCTTTAGTGGCACCCACCACGTACATAATGCGGTCGGCGCCAGCCAAGGTATTCACCTTATTAATCACCGCCTCGTGCAATAGTCCCTCGGGCGTTTGCAGGTACTGGAAATCACGGCTACCTACAGATGAGGTTAAGGCCAATACGATTACCCATTTACCTTCATAAGCCAAATAAGGGGTGATGCTGTCATGCCCCATGTAAGGGGTGATGGTAATGGCATCAAAACTCATCCCACCAGCTTGCTCATCAAAAAACGCGCGGGCGTAGCGGTCGGAGGTATTACCAATATCACCGCGCTTAGCGTCAATAATACTTAAACAGTCTTTAGGTAAATATTCATAAGTACCAATCAGGCTTTGCAGGCCTTTTAAACCGCTGCTTTCGTAAAAAGCAGCGTTGGGTTTATAAGCAACACATAAATCTTTTGTGGCATCAATAATACGCTTGTTAAACTCCAGTACCGGATCGGGGTAGCGCTGCAAAAAAGCAGGTATTTTATCGGGATCGGTATCCAGACCTACACATAAAAATGACTTTTTAAGTTTAATCTGCTCAACAAGTTGGCTGTAGTTTAACATATATATAAATATTATGAAAAATATAAAGCCGCAAAAAAACTAAAAATCAATAAGAGTGTTAGCCTGATGTAACTATTTTTTAAAATAATTGTAATTATTGAAATTATTAGGTACACTTGCAGCGTTTCCAAACAAATTTTTCTTGCACTAAAGAAAAGTTGTAAAAATCCCACGTTGCAACAAATACATTAAATTAGTTTTCAAGGTGCGTTACAGCAGCAAGATCAATTTTCTATACATTAAATAATCCTCTTTGAATCATATTTCATCTCATGCCTGATACACTCGAATTGAATGACAAATTAGTGTCTGAATT
>CAJYSL010000369.1 GCA_913777515.1 uncultured Mucilaginibacter sp. | reverse complement strand
CTGAGCTTTATATTACAGGATGAGGAAAAAACATTAACTGATAAGGCAATTGATGCTATTATGCAAAAACTTATCTATAATTTTGGAAAAGAGGCAGGAGCCGAGATAAGAAAGTAATGAACGGTTGGGTGAATAGCCATAATAATGCAAGTGCTTGTCGGCAAAGCAGCCTTTGTGCTGTTTTGCGGGGTGTTACATTTAACGTGGTGTTTTATCCGCTTGTTTATCAGGCCTGTCACTCGTTCACCAATTTATAAAAATGCCGTCAGTAACTGATCAGTTAAGTATAGTAGTTGAAAAAACAGAGCGCCTGATTGCGCTTTGCCAGGCTTTGCAGGAAGAAAACGATTTGCTGAAGCTTGAAAATCAATCATTGGGTGTGGCTTTAAGCACCAGCCAAAACAAAAATAGCGATCTGGAAGAAAAGCTTCGTGTATTGAAACTGGCCAAATCATTTTCCGACACAAATGAAAAAAGCCTTGACATCAAGCAAAAAATTAACGAATTTGTGCGGGAAATAGATAAGTGTATTGTGTTGCTAAAAAAGTAACACTGTAAAGTGAACAAGCTCAAATGGGAGAAATCTCCGTAAAAATAAATATTGCCGACCGCGTTTATCCCTTAAAGATAGACACGGAAGAGGAAGAAATTATACGTCGGGCAGCAAAACTGATTAACGACCGCATTAAAGAATATCAAGAAAACTATGCGGTAAAAGATAAGCAGGATTTGCTTTCAATGTGTGTGTTGCATTATGCTACCGCATCATTAAAAGCAGAGCGTAAGGTAACGGTTGAAGATACAACCGTAGCCGAGAAAGCTTATCAGTTAGACCATATGCTCACCGAGTTTTTTAACAAGCAATAGTCGTTCTTTATACAATTATAGAGCACATTAAATTTAACCGTAGTTAAATTACAAGTTTCACTGGCAAGCATTAGCGCTGCCGGGTAGCTGTTAGCACGTATTTATACTTGTTATACGTTATCGGCATACGCTTTATTACATGATACTTTTAATTTAGTTGCGGTTTTTTATTATATACAATTATGAAAGTGTTAGAAATCATCATCGGCCTGTTGGTCGGGGCCATTATCGGCTTCGCTGTGGGGCGTTACCTGCTCAATAAGCTGTTTAAGGAGCGGGATATAGCAGCTCAGAACAAAGCGAAGAAGATACTGAAGGACGCCGAAAACAATGCCGAAATCCTGAAGAAGAACAAACAGTTAGAAGCTAAGGAACGGTTTTTACAGTTGAAAGCAGAACATGAGCAGGAAGTAAACGCCAAAAACAACGCCATCAACCAGCGCGAAAACTCGATCAAACAAAAAGAGCAATCGCTTAACCAAAAACTGGAGAACGTAAACCGTAAAGACCACGAGTTAGACAGCGTTCGTAAAAACCTGGAAAAACAAACTGAGGTATTGCACAAAAAGCAGGAAGAGGTTGAGCATTTAAAGCAGCAGCACCTGCAACAGCTGGAAAGCATTGCCGGCCTTACTGCCGAAGAAGCTAAAAACCAACTGGTAGATAACCTGCGCGAAGAGGCCCGCACCAAGGCCATGATGCAGATTAAAGATATTGTTGACGAGGCGAAGCTGACCGCTACTAAAGAAGCTAAAAAAGTAGTTATCCAAACCATACAACGTACCGCTACCGAAAGCGCTATTGAGAACACGGTATCTATCTTCAACATTGAAAACGACGAAATTAAAGGCCGTATTATTGGTCGCGAAGGTCGTAACATCCGCGCGCTGGAAGCAGCTACCGGTATCGAGATTATTGTTGATGATACCCCGGAAGCGATTATCCTTTCAGGCTTTGACCCGGTTCGTCGGGAGATTGCCCGTTTGGCCATGCACCGCCTGGTAACCGACGGCCGCATACACCCGGCACGTATTGAGGAGGTGGTAGCCAAAACCCGCAAGCAAATTGAAGAGGAAATTGTAGAAATTGGCGAGCGTACCGTTATCGACTTGGGTATACACGGTCTACACCCGGAATTAATCAGGATGGTTGGCCGTATGCGTTACCGTTCATCGTACGGGCAAAACCTGCTGCAGCACTCGCGTGAGGTGGCTAACTTCTGCGCTACCATGGCGGCTGAGTTAGGCTTAAACGTGAAATTGGCCAAACGTGCCGGCTTATTGCACGATATTGGCAAAGTGCCTGATGATAACCCTGAACTGCCGCACGCTATTTTGGGTATGCAACTGGCCGAAAAATATAAAGAGCATCCGGAAGTGTGCAACGCCATTGGTGCCCACCACGACGAGATTGAGATGACCTCTATGATTTCGCCTATCATCCAGGCTTGTGACGCTATCTCGGGCGCTCGTCCGGGTGCCCGCCGCGAGGTGGTAGAAAGCTACATCAAACGTTTGAAAGAACTGGAAGAATTAGCTTTATCATATCCAGGTGTCGAAAAAACCTTTGCTATCCAGGCCGGTCGTGAATTGCGCGTGGTGGTAGAAAGCGAAAAAATCAGCGATGCACAATCTGAAGTATTGGCGGCTGATATTTCGAACCGCATCCAAACCGAAATGACCTATCCGGGCCAGATTAAGGTAACGGTTATCCGCGAAACACGTTCGGTAGCTTTTGCCAAGTAATTTTAAGATATAATGTATTTTTGCAAGCGACAAGGGCAACCTTGTCGCTTTTTTAATTTATAATAACTGATGAAACCCAAAGAAGAGCTGCGACCGATAGAGCGCCAGTTTGATGATTATAGCAAAGCCGTAAGCCTGTTGCCTAACAAATGTCTACTATATGCTGCAATAATGCTTACCGTATTTGGTTTAATGCTTTTTGCCTGGGCATTACCCTTCCCGCATCTGGGCTTTTTAGGCCAGTATAACGGTTACGTAAATTGGGCTTCCTTTTTAATTGCAGGGCTGATATATTACTATCTGCGTTTATCACCAACAGTGTCTTACCTGTTGCTATTTATTCTTTTTGCGTTCTCGTATATCATTATTCAACTCGAGCAACGTTTAACGGCGGGCGGCTTACTACTTACAGGCTTGGGTGTTTTGTTTGTTGGCTTGGCAGGGCAAGTCGCAGTTTACCGGAAGTTAAACAATGTCCCTACATTCCGGATGATTTTACAGGCACCGCTTTGGTTAATGGGAAGTATCTTAAAAAAATTAAAATTGAGATATTAATTTTTTGTTGGCTTAATGTGAAGGCTCCTTCCTCGTATAAAACCTACTCATTCTAATTTTTTAAAAAAAAATATTAAAAAGTTATAAGAAAATTTCAGTTCAGCTGTAAATGTGTCAAAGTATTGCAGTTGTTAATGATTAATTAATAATTATCGTATAAAGTCTTAATCCCGGTGTAACTTTATCCTAATACTGTGCTAATAGTTTTGCTGCAACAAACAAACGCACGTGAATAAATTAGCTATCCTTTTGGCAAGCTCCCTGCTTGCTATATTTCTTGCTGCCTTTTGTATGCCTGTATGGGCGCAAAGCGGCGGCAAATTATCCGGCAAGGTAACCGACCAAAAAACCGGTGAGGCCTTGATTGGTGCCGCGGTTACTATCGAAGGCTCCACCCGCGGAACGGCCACCAATGTAAACGGCGAATATGTAATTACTGATGTTCCGGCCGGTACACATAGTGTTTTAGTTAAATACATTGGTTACCAAAATAAACAGGTATCCGAAATACAAATTAAAGCAGGGCAGGTTACCGTGCTTAACATTGTACTGAACGAAGCGGCGACCCAGCAACTGGCTGCCGTTACCGTAAAAGCTACCTTTAAGCAGGAATCAGTAAATTCACTTTACTCTAAGCAAAAAAACAATGCTGCCATTACAGATGGTATTACTGCCGAAGCTATCAGACGTTCTCCCGACCGTAGTGCATCGGATGTATTACGCCGCGTAAGCGGTGCTACCGTACAGGATAATAAATTTGTGGTAGTTCGTGGTTTGAGCGACCGTTATAACACGGCGCAGTTAGACGGTAGCAGCCTGCCTAGTACTGAGCCTAACCGTAAAGCGTTTTCGTTCGATATCGTTCCATCAAATCTCATTGATAATCTGGTTATCAACAAAACCGCATTGCCTAACCTTCCCGGCGATTTTGCCGGTGGTGCGGTGCAAATAAACACCAAAGATATCCCGGACGAAAACTTTGCAACCATAAGTGCAGGCTTAGGATACAATACCAATACCACTTTTAAAAATTTTCAAAGCGGCTATCGCAATACGTTAGATTACTTTGGTTTTGATAATGGTTCAAGAGCGTTGCCATCTAATTTTCCATCAACCAACCGTATCAACAGCGGTACTTTAACTCAAGAGCAGCAAACAGTCGCATTGCGCTCTTTGAATCCTAATTACCGGGTCTATAACTCTAATGCGTTTGCTAACCAAAACTACCAGTTTTCGATTGGCCGGGTTAAGGATATAGGTAAAAATGGTAATCGTTTTGGCGCCATCGTAGCGTTAACCTACCGTAACACGCTGCAAACCATTCCTGACCTGAACATCGATTACCATGTTTATGAGTATACCGACCAGAAATACCGTTTCTCAACCAGCATTGGTGCTTTAGCCAACTTTGCTTACAGCTTCGGAAAGAATAAAATCACTTTCAAGAACATCTATAACCGGAATTTTGATGACCAGTATCTTTACCGCGTAGGTTTAGACCGTGGTACCGGCTACATGAATCGGTACACCGCATTTGACCTGATTGAGAAAGGGCTCTTTAAAACTACGCTGCAAGGCGACCATAGCTTTGGCGAAAAAGGAGCTAAACTTACCTGGGTTGGCAGTTACAGTAATATCACTAACAATCAGCCCGACCAACGTAAAGCGAATTACGCTCTGGCAGGCTCGGCATATGAAGCAACCATTGGTACTTTAGGTAAGCAGAATGCCCGCTACTTTTCGGACTTGAACGAGAACGTCGTTAATGGTGGCGTGGATTACTCCCTACCGGTAAACATGTTTAAAGAGAAAGGAACTTTCAAAGCCGGTTTAGCTTCCAGCTACCGCGACAGGAGTTTTTCGCCACGCTTTATCGGGCCAGTATTAAACACCAGCGCCCCATTAGATATCAGGTTATTACCATTAGACCGCATTTTTTTACGCAGTGTAATTAATCAAAACTATTACAACCTACAGGATATTACCCTGGCCGATGACCCTTACACGGCTCATAGCTACACCAATGCGGGTTATGCCATGTTGGACAATAAACTGAGCAACAAACTCCGTTTGGTTTGGGGTTTAAGGGTAGAGAAATTTGATTTGGATTTAACTACAGCAGGTGGTAAAAAAGCAACTTTAAATAATTTCGACTTTTTACCATCGGCCAATGCCACTTACGCAGTTACACCAAAGGCCAACTTCAGGCTTTCGTACTCGCGTACGGTAGCCCGTCCCGAATTGCGCGAACTGGCCTTGTCTACTTATTTTGATTACGAACTGATTGCCACCGTACAAGGTAATCCGGACTTAAAACGTACGCAGATACATAACTTTGATTTACGTTACGAGTTTTATCCGTCGGCCGGGCAAATTATATCGGTGTCTGCATTCTATAAAAACTTCAAAAATGCTATCGAGTCTTATTTTGATGATAAACTATCAACACCCAACATTACTTATTTCAATTCTCAACGGGCTAACAACTACGGCGTAGAGTTTGAGTTTAGAAAAAACCTTGATTTTATTGCCAGCAACTTAAAATATACCACGCTGTATACCAACGTTGCCCTGGTTAAATCTACCGTTAAAGACCCCCGCTTAGATTTATCTGAACCGGATGGCAAACGGCCAATGGTAGGGCAGGCTCCTTACGTCATTAATGGCGGCTTATTACAAACTTTTGATAACAATAAGTTTAGTATTAATTTATTATACAACCGTGTTGGTCCACGCATTTTTAGGGCTGGCGGTACTGTGTTCCCATCGGTTTATGAAAACGCGCGCGATGTGTTAGACCTACAATTGGGTTACCGCGTATTTAAAAACAAAGGCGAGTTCAAATTAAACTGCAGCGATTTATTTAATCAAAACACGCTTTTTTACTTCAAACAGGGTAAACCAACTTACTCGCTGTCCGAAGGTTCAACCTATAACAAATACCGGTTAGGTTCTTCGTTTACCCTGTCGTATACCCACAATTTTAGATAAGCAATGGTAATAGTATGGTAAATGCTATTTAACGTTCAGTTTATATGTTTTTAATTTATTTGTCCAAACACACAAATCCAAAATCAAGTATGAAAAAGAGTTTAATTTACTTATTTTCTATTGCATTGTTAGCATTCTCGTTTGCTTCATGTAGCAAAAACGACATCGAAGACACGGGAGACGGTGGTACATCGTCTGGCAATGTAGTAGAAGTTACAGGCGACATTTCTGCAAGCACCACTTGGAGTGCCGATAAAATTTATCTGCTGAAAGGCTTTGTTTATGTTACTAACGGGGCAACGCTTACTATCCAGCCAGGAACTATCATCAAAGGCGAAAAATCATCAAAAGGTACCTTGGTTATCACACGCGGTGCAAAAATTAACGCTACCGGTACAGTTGATAAGCCAATTGTATTTACTTCTGCCGTTACTGCCGGTGGCCGTTCAAGCGGTGACTGGGGTGGTTTAATTTTGTTAGGTAGAGCGCCTATCAACCCTTCGGGCGGCGTAGCTACTATCGAGGGTGGTTTAGATGCTAAAGGCGATGCTGCAAAATACATCCAATACGGTGGTACTGATGCTACCGATAACTCTGGTACATTAAAATATGTACGTGTAGAGTATGCCGGTATCCCATTCTCACCAGATAACGAGATTAATGGTATCACATTTGGTGGTGTAGGTTCGGGTACTACGATTGATTATGTAGAAGTTTACCGTTCGGGTGATGACTCTTTTGAGTGGTTTGGCGGTACAGTTACTGCAAAACACTTACTTTCTATCGGTGCCGTTGATGACGATTTTGATACCGACTTCGGTTTTGCCGGTAAAGTTCAGTTTGGCTTGGCTCAACGTGCACAGGTAGTTGCAGATTTTTCGGGCTCAAACGGTTTCGAATCTGACAATGACGCAACAGGTTCAAATAATACGCCTCAAACAAGTGCCGTATTTTCTAACATGACTATTGTTGGTCCACTGATTAACGTTACAGCAAACGGTGGTAGCTTGTCTAACATCAACGCTAACTTCCAGCATGCAGCGCAAATTCGCCGTAACTCATCTATCAGCATTGCTAACTCTATCTTCACTAATTATTTCGAAGGTATTTATTTTGATGACGGTACTGTAGTTACTGCTAAAGCAACTTCTGCTAACTATTTAGCTGGTCGCAGCGTATTTACCGACAACTTGATTTTCAACTGTAATGCGAAAGGTAACGAAGTAAAAGGTCAGAACAAAGGCGACTTCGAAACTCAATTACGTGCCGCCAATACATTTAACTCAGCTTTAGGTGTTGGTGATTTGTTAACCGATGCATTAAAATATGGCTCAGACTTTAAAGCTTCTGGTAATGCAAACGCCGGTACGCCAAACTTTACCGTAAAATCTGGTTCTGCTGCTGCTTCTGGCGCTGCATTTACCAACGCAAAATACACTGATTCTTTCTTTGAAAGAGTGGCTTACAAAGGTGCGTTTGGTGCAGACAACTGGGCTGCTAACTGGGCTAGTTTCGACCCACAAGGCTTAGCTTACACAACTCCTGGTGCTGTAAAATAAAACAACATCATTCCATAAAAAATGGCTGCTTAACTCATTAAGCAGCCATTTTTTTATTGGTACAAGATTATAATTTACAAATTCCTGCCTATCTTATCCAGCACATCTTTCGGCACCTTTTCCAAATCCAAAACCAGGAAGCCATCCAGGCAGTCGGCAAACTTAGGGTCAATGTTAAAGCCGATAATTTTGGCGTTTAAGGCAATGTACTGCCTCAATAACACCGGTACCTTGATGTGATGCGTTTCTATCTCCGAAATCAGGTTATCCAGTTTTTTGAAATTTTCTTCGCCGGCCATCAGTGCCTCTGCATCAATGCTCGAAAAATCAACCTTAAACTGTTTGCGCGGCCTTACATACTGTGCCAGTTCCTCGTCGAAATGGTGCTTGGTGATGTAATCAACAATGAGCGATTTAGAGAACTTAGAAAAAGTATTGCTGATGCTTACCGGGCCAATCAGGTAACGGTAGCGCGGATTGTCTATCAAAAATTTTAAAATACCTTTCCACAATAGAAATAACGGCAACGCTTTTTGCTGATATTCCTTGCGAATCCAAGAGCGGCCCAGCTCTAAACTGGTTTTTAAAATATCGCTGAACTGCGGCTTAATTTTAAACAGGTTGGCGGTGTAAAAGCCCTTTTTACCAAAGCTCTCAAAAATCTCGTCGCCCATACCAATCCGGTAGGCACCTACAATCATGCTGGTTTTGGTATCCCAGATGAACAGATGATGATAGTAAATATCATATTCATCCAGGTCGGTACTGTTATTAGTCCCTTCGCCAACCTCGCGGAACGTCACCTCTCGCAAACGGCCAATCTCACGGATGATGCACGGGATTAAAGCGGTGGGTGCTATAAAAACCTCGTAGTTTTTTTCGGTCCATACCCGGTAATGTTCCCGGAGTGGCTCCAGTTCGCGCTCCATCATTTGGGCAGCTGTAGGGGCAACAATTTCCTTCGACTGTTTTTTAATTTTGAACAGGTTGCGTGGGTTAAATAGCCGTTTTTCATCTTCCAATCCGGCACCTAAAGCATAGGTTTTGGCGCGCAAAAAGTTAAGCAGTTGCGTGGTATTATTGGCATTTGGTATATCTGTAACCTGTATAGGTTTACCAATGCGTAGCTTAATGGTATGCCCTTGCTTGTTAAATAACTCCGAAGGCAGTTTGGCCGTGCGAAGGGTAGGGTGTATAAGGCTTAGCAAATTAAACAGTAAGCCATTATTGCCATGAAAATAAATAGGTACTACCGGCACTTTGGCTTTGGCAATCAGCTTGCCCACCACGGGGTGCCACATACGGTCGGTTACCTGCTTGGTATCTAATTTGTAAGTAGACACCTCGCCGGCCGGGAAAATGCCTATCGGGGTACCTTGGTGCAGCAGTTCAAAGGTCGACTTAATGCCACTGATGCTTGAGGAGTGGTCGATGTTTTCAAAAGGGTTAACGGCAATAAAATAATCGGCCAGGTTAGGTATTTTTTTGAGCAGAAAATTGGCCATCAGCTTGGCATCAGGTCGCACCATGCACAAAATTTTTAACAAAATCATGCCCTCAATGCCGCCATAAGGGTGGTTGGCAATGGCAATAAAAGCGCCATCGGTGGGTATGTTTTTAAGCTCGCTTTCGTCAAAATCGATGGTAACACCGCAGCCCTTTAAAATGGCATCTACAAACTCGGGACCTTGCTTGGGCTGCGCCTGGGCAAATAAATCGTTAACCTGGTTAATTTTCATTAACTCCATGAGCAATGCCGCCAGGCCCGGCATCTTCAACTTATCCAGTTTGGTAGCCTTGGCAAACTCATCGGTGGTTATAATCTTCATAGATAAAGTATCCGGGTAAATTTTTATAAATTTAGCTAATTTAGCAATGCCTAAGCTATTCCGTTGAAGCCAGCTATTAAAAATTACTTCACTTTAACTAAATCCGACTGGAATGGGCTGGTTGTACTGGTGCTACTCATTATTGCCGTACAATTCGCACCACAGGTTTATGACTATTATCATCCGCCTAAAGCCGTAAACTTTTACAAACTAAACAAAGCCGTAGCGCAGCTAAAGGCGGCCGGCATCACCGGGAAAGGACCTTTAGATGATGAACCCGACGCTCCGGAAAAGCCCAGAAAGCTTTTTGCTTTTAACCCTAATCACTTACCGGAGCAGCAATGGCAAAAACTGGGGCTGAGCGACCGGCAAATCAAAGGGATTAAAAATTACGAAGCCAAGGGCGGCCGGTTTTATACCAAGGCTGATGTGAAAAAGATGTATACCCTGACGGATGCTGATTATAAACAGCTGGCGCCTTACATCCAGTTGCCGCTGGGAGACACCGACCCTGATGCCAAACCTGCCATGATTGTGGAACTGAATACCGTTGATTCGGCCACCTTAACGCAGCTTAAAGGCATTGGCCCTGCCTTTGCCCGGCGCATTATTCAGTACCGGAGCCGTTTGGGAGGTTTTCATGCTAAAAAGCAGCTTAAAGAGGTTTACGGTTTGGACGATGCCCATTACCGCGACATACAAAACCAGTTTACCATCAACCGCAATAAAATCAAAAAGCTGGATGTGAATACGGTAGAGTATGAAGATTTAAAAGACTTTCCGTACCTGAGTTACAAGCAAATGAACGCGCTGATACAATACCGCAAGCAGCACGGCAATTACGAAACGTTTGAGGAGCTACATAACGTAGCCATACTGGACGATGCCACCTTGAACCAGATAAAGCCTTATTTTAAGGTGCTTAAGTAAAACAAAACGAAAGGCTAAATTCATAATGCCTTTCCCAACATCTAAAAGTTGATTGTCAATATAGCCTAATGCTCTATTTGATATTCTTAATAATGGCTTAAATGATCAGATCTTAAATGAATTATTCTATTCCCTTCCTTGATATTTAATGAAGAACCACCAAATTGGTTCTTCGTGATAATCTTTGTTGAAGATAGAGTTCTGTAATCAGCTGAATTTATTAATTAAAAAATTCTATGATTGTAAAAGTGTATATAAGCCACCATTCTAATGGTGTTATTGGTGTTTTGTAAACATAGAAATAGTAGTAGGACTTTTAATATAAAATAATTCGTTTTTAAAGTTTAAGATGTTTTTTATTATAATTTTCTTTGCTTTTTCTAACCAGCTCGTCAACGTTTCTTATACCTTTTGCATCAATGTAAGCGTTGTTCTCGATAATGTTTTGCTGTAAAATTTTATAGTATCTTTCGGGAATACCTTTTGCAAGAAAGTCTGCCTTCGATAAGTCTAAAACCATGTGGTTGTTTTTGACAGCAATATGGTTAACAGTTACATCGCTTATTAAATTTAGTATTCTCTTTTGCTCAACGGTACGTAGACTGTCCGGAATCTGAACTAAAAACTTATAAGAATTTCCTTTTATATCTGTATAAGTTGTATCACTTACAGTTTTGGCTTCAGAGGAGACGTTACTCTTGCTTTTGCATGATAAGCACGTTACAAAAAGAAATAGTATTAAAAAATTCTTCATAATTATTGGTGTTATAAATGAATGTTACGTAGTTAGCAGGGTGCATTTGCCTCCATGTGACTCGCTATTGAGTTGAAAACCTATAGTTTGTCAAATAGTAATTGCAGGCGCGCAAAGAAAAGTCGTTGTTAAGAAAGGGCGTTTTTGCATGCATTGTTATAAGGTTTATATTGCCAATGTAAGTATTATAAACCGATACATAATTACGTTAAAAATGATTTTCTATGGAATAATTCAAGGTATTATAGTGTTCATTTTTGCGGTCTGTTAACTCAAGATTAAATATATTCTATTTTCAAAAAACCGTTCAATCTCTTCTTTCGTAACTATGTGCAGTAACCGCTTATTTACGCGGCTTTGGCAAATACATTAGTTATGACCGTTAACCAACGCATCAATGACCAGCGTACGGCTATGAGCCGTGTGTTCAGGTGCGTGGGG
>CAJYSL010000368.1 GCA_913777515.1 uncultured Mucilaginibacter sp. | reverse complement strand
AGTAAATAAAGGAAAAATCAATCATATGTCTAAAATCATTGGAATCGACTTAGGAACAACAAACTCCTGCGTAGCAGTAATGGAAGGTAACGAGCCGGTAGTTATTGCCAACAGCGAGGGTAAACGTACTACACCATCTGTAGTTGCGTTTGTTGACAATGGCGAACGTAAAGTAGGTGACCCTGCTAAACGCCAATCTATCACCAACCCTAAAAAGACCGTTTACTCTGTTAAACGCTTTATGGGTAACCAATTTAATGAAGTTACTACAGAAGTAGGCCGCGTACCTTACTCGGTAGTAAAAGGCGACAACAATACGCCACGTGTTGAAATAGACGACAGAAAATATACTCCGCAAGAAATCTCGGCTATGATTCTTCAAAAAATGAAGAAAACTGCTGAAGACTTTTTAGGAACTGAAGTAACTGAAGCAGTTATTACCGTACCAGCTTACTTTAACGACGCACAACGTCAGGCTACTAAAGAAGCTGGTGAAATTGCCGGTTTAAAAGTGCGCCGTATCATCAACGAGCCTACTGCAGCTGCTTTGGCTTACGGTTTGGATAAAGCCCACAAAGACATGAAAATTGTGGTGTTTGACTGTGGTGGTGGTACTCATGACGTGTCTGTACTGGAATTAGGCGATGGTGTATTTGAAGTAAAAGCTACTGACGGTGATACTCACTTAGGTGGTGACGACTTTGACCAGGTAATTATTGACTGGTTAGCCGACGAGTTTAAAAACGACGAAGGTTTTGACCTGCGTCGTGACCCAATGGCCTTACAGCGTTTAAAAGAAGCTGCTGAGAAAGCTAAAATTGAGTTATCAAGCTCAACTACTACCGAAATTAACCTGCCATACATTACTGCGGTTGATGGTATGCCAAAGCACTTGGTTAAACAATTAACCCGTGCTAAATTTGAGCAATTAGCTGATAGCTTAATTAAACGTACTATCGAGCCTTGCCGCACTGCGTTAAAAAATGCAGGTTACAGCACATCAGATATCGACGAGATCATCCTGGTAGGTGGGTCAACCCGTATCCCAGCCATTCAGGAAGCTGTTCAGAAATTCTTTGGTAAATCACCATCAAAAGGTGTAAACCCTGACGAGGTAGTAGCTATTGGTGCTGCAATTCAAGGTGGTGTGTTAACCGGCGAAGTTAAAGACGTGTTGTTGTTAGACGTTACCCCGCTTTCATTAGGTATTGAAACTATGGGTGGTGTGATGACTAAATTAATCGACGCAAACACAACTATTCCAAGCAAAAAATCGGAGACTTTCTCTACCGCGTCTGATAATCAGCCATCAGTAGAAATCCACATTTTGCAAGGCGAACGCCCGATGGCTGCTCAAAACCGTACCCTTGGCCGTTTCCACCTGGATAGCATTCCGCCGGCGCCTCGTGGTGTGCCTCAAATCGAAGTTACTTTTGATATTGATGCTAACGGTATATTGCACGTATCAGCAAAAGATAAAGCAACCGGTAAAGAGCAAAAAATTCGCATCGAAGCTTCATCTGGCTTAACTGATGCTGAAATTAAGAAAATGAAAGAAGAAGCAGAAGCTAATGCTGATGCCGATAAAAAAGCAAAAGAAGAAGTTGAAAAACTGAACTCTGCTGATGCTTTAATTTTCTCGACCGAGAAACAGTTAAAAGAGTACGGCGACAAGATTCCTGCTGATAAAAAAGCACCAATTGAGTCGGCTTTAGAAAAACTGAAAGCAGCTTACTCTTCTAAAAACTTAACCGATATTGAGGCTGCACAAACTGAGTTAAACACTGCTTGGGGCGCTGCATCTGAAGATATGTACAAAGCATCTGCCGAAGCCCAACAAGGCGGACAGCCAGGTGCAGGTGATGCCGGAGCCAACAACAATCAGAACTCAGGTGATACTGTAACTGACGTTGACTTTGAAGAAGTTAAATAACAATAACTTTTAATACTTTGAAAAGCTCCTGACCACGCGGCCAGGAGCTTTTTTTTATGGACGGTTTTGGGTTTTACCAATCTTTGGTGGAGATACGTTTGGTGCCCAAGGGCTTAGCCTGCTTTGTTTCTGTATTGGTAAGGTATCTAAATAATTGCTGGTCCAGGTACCCGAAAAATGTGGTTATCTGCCTGGTGTAGTTCTCGTACTGTGTGTCCTTTACTTTTTTACTTAATTCTTCTAAAGTATAGCTGATGCCGGGAACAGGTGTAAACAAGCCAAAACGGTTCCGTTGCAAAGGCAGATAGATTAAATTGGTGGCCATTACCCGGTATTTAGCTTCTTTAAAAGCTATGGTTAAGTCAAACTGTAATAAGCCGTCTTCCTGGCCGGCAATCAATCCTTTACTATACAATGTTAGTTTGCCTTTTGCGTTGAGAGAGCTGCCATTTATCGGTTGGTCTTTGGTAGGTTTAATATCCGGGTAATACTTCTTTAGAAATGCTTTAGCCGCCGCCAGGCTTCGCGAAGTGTCTGCGGCGGGCATATTGCTTACGTGATAATACATCAGCTTGCCGTCGTCGCCGGTAGTCAGCGTGTTTTTCTGTGCATAGCTGCTTATAGAAAGCAGTAGTGCAATTAGTATGGTGTATAGCTTTTTCATAAAAAAAGGACTATCGCTAAGTCAGATAGTCCTCAAATATATCATAGTAGGTGATTGAAATGATACGGTTTGCTTAAAAAGCATAAACAGCGGCCAGCACAAACTGCGAGGCCGATTTTGTAGGCATGCCATTGCTTTTAACATATGGCATTGATTTGCTTGCATTATCTAACCTAACCTCTGGTATAAAGGTTAAACCACCGGCTTTTATATTGGCTGTAAATGTGAAGGCTTTAACTGAGCTGCCAGGAGGAATGGCTGAATAGGAACCACCGGTTGCAGTTTTGTTTTTAAAGTATTCGCCTCTTAAGCCTAATGCTACCGCGCTTGATATAGCATATTGTGGGTATAAAGCTACGCCCGAAAAGCCTCCACCGTCATTAGGAGCAGAATAGGTTGCCGCGTTTATACCCATTTTGAATTTATCGGTAATTTGATAAGCTGTTGTCAAATCCAGTTCAGTACCCGACATTTTTCCGCTTAATACATTTAAGTAAGCGTTCCAGCCTTTCACCGGGCTAACCATCAACTGGCCACCAAAAGTGGATACTTCTTTACTGGACTCGTAAACGTTCCAATTGTCATTAAAAATACCGGCCATCAAACTCAATTTATCCGAAAAGGCGTAAGTAAATTTCAAGCCTGCGTTTTGAAATGGCCCATTAGTGAACAGGTAAGACGTAGAATAATTGAAGTTGCCGCTTGGGGCAATAATTTCATAGCCTACAAAGGTGGCCATATATCCGGCAGTCACGTTCAGTTTGTCAGTCAAATCGTACCCTACGTATAAGTTTTGAATATGAAAGCTGTTGCCATCGGCGCTGTTAGGGATGGACTGGTATTGCCCCCGCGGACCAAATGACAGTTCGCCTACAAACAATGCTTTGTTATACTTCTTTTTTACACCTAAATCAATCATACCTATCGAAACCGAGTTGGCCTCATTGGCAAAACTGGTTTGGATGTTGGCATTTTTCCGGCCTGCAAAGTCAAGCTTATAATACGTATCAACTGAGCCAAAAAACGTTAAACCAGGGTCGGCGGGCACTGGTGTTACTTTAGTAGTGTCTTGAGCCTTGGCCGTTAGCAATAGTGATGACAGGGCAACAGAAAGTAAAAATGTTTTTTTCATGTGAGCTTGGTTTTTGGGATGAGTGTGTTAAAATCAACTATAATTGGAATTGTACAGGCACAACAATAGCTTACCATCCGTTTTTCGTTCAAAAAAGGATAGCCAAACAGGTTGGTCCACGAAAAATAAAGCGAGTAGGGATAAACGAGTGCTGCGTCAAATTAACGCAGCACTCGTTTTATAATATTGGTATTATAAGGTTGTAGATAACCTTTGAGAAGTGTAGCGTTCGTCGTGCTGGCTGGCATCTAAACCCATTTCTTCTTCTTCGGTAGTTACACGAATAGGTTCAATCAGGTTAACCAGTTTAAAGATGGCAAACGATACGATAAAGCTGAACGGAATTACAATGCACAATGCTTTCAGCTGAGTCAGGAAGAACGCTGTATCACCGTAAAGTAAGCCATTAGGGCCTGCGCTGTTTACGGTTTTAGTGGCAAATATGCCGGTTAAAATCATACCTACTATACCACCTACGCCATGGCAAGGAAATACGTCTAAAGTATCATCTAAAGCTGTTTTATGTTTCCATTGCACTACCAGGTTAGAGATAATAGCTGCAATAAAGCCGATAAAGATACTTTGCGGAATAGCGACGTAACCAGCACCCGGCGTAATAGCTACCAGGCCAACTACAGCACCTATACAGAAGCCTAAAACCGATGGTTTTTTGCCGCGCAATACATCAAAAAACATCCACGATAAACCGGCAGCACCTGCAGCAGTGTTGGTAGTTAAAAATGCAGAAACTGATAAAGCATTAGCACCCAAAGCAGAGCCGGCATTAAAACCAAACCATCCGAACCACAATAAACCTGTGCCAATTAATACGTAAGGGATATTGGCCGGAGGTACTTCAATACCTTCTATGTGAGATTTACGTCTTTTTAATACTAAAGCACCCGCTAAAGCTGCACAACCGGCAGAAATATGTACTACGGTACCGCCGGCAAAGTCGAAAGCGCCCATTTTAGCTAAAAATCCGTCAGGGTGCCAGCTCCAATGTGCCAATGGGGCGTAAACAAATAAGCTGAATAAAACGGTAAACAGTACATAAGACGTAAAGCGGATACGCTCAGCAATGGCGCCTACCACTAAACCCGGGGTAATGATGGCAAACATTAACTGGAATACCGAAAATAGCGATTTAGGGATAGTAGGAGCAAATACCCATGGTGCACCCGAGTTTACGCCTTTAAAAAAGAAGTGTGTAGACGGATTACCGATAAAACCGTTAATAGAGTCGCCAAAACAAAGGCTATAACCTACTACAATCCAAATTACGGTTACAATACCTGCAGCCACGATACTTTTAATCATGGTTGATAACACGTTTTTACGGGTAACCATACCGCCATAGAAGAAGGCGAGGCCCGGTGTCATTAAAAACACGAGTGCCGATGCTACGATAATCCAGGCTATATCTGCGGGATTGTACTTGCTTGCATCAGCAAAATCAGCCTGCGCAGGTATAAATATTGCCGCGACGGCCACAATGAGCAAAATGATAAATGGAAAAAATCTTTTCATGTTTTTTAAATTTTTGTTAGGGATTATAGGTTTTTTTGAGATAACTGCCTTTAATTTTCATAAAAATATAAAATGGATTAATATTATTTAAAGAAATTATAAAAAAAATGAGAAATTATTTTGCTTAATACGTTTTAGCAAAATTTGATTTTTGATGAAAGCGGTTTTGTGGTAATTTTTATGACAGATGTAATTTTAATTCTCTATATAAGGTATAAAAAGCATTTTATTTTATGATATTATCTTAAAATCTATGCAAGATTTGTTTTTTGTACCGATTTTATGCTGGAAATGTAGCAAATGTTGGATGGTTTGCTGAAGTAGGTGATGTTGTAGACGGAGAAGCCGTTCAGGTTTTTAAATGCCGGCAAATGGAGAAAATGTGCCTCTTTGAAAATAATATCAAAAAAAGATTATTTAAATTATGAAAATTTAAATCGGATAGCTTTATTTGTAAAGATAATTGCTGTATATCTGCTAAAAATTAGCAAGATTTTGTTTTTTGTATAAATATTAACTTATTAACCTGATAAATTTAACAAATGGCATCTAAACTCGAGTACATCTGGCTTGACGGTTACAAACCAACTCAAAGCTTACGTAGCAAAACTAAAATCGAAAAAGATTTTTCTGGAAAATTAGAAGATTGTCCTAATTGGAGCTTTGACGGTTCATCTACAGAGCAAGCACCAGGTGGTTCATCTGATTGTATTTTAAAGCCGGTATTTATTTGTTCAGACCCACAACGCAAGGATGCTTACCTGGTAATGTGCGAAGTTTTAAATGCTGATGGTACACCACACGAGTCAAACGGCCGTGCTACTATCCAGGATGACGACAATGATTTCTGGTTCGGTTTTGAGCAGGAGTACTTTTTATGGGACCCGGAAACTAACAAGCCTTTAGGTTTCCCGGTTAACGGTTACCCTGCACCACAAGGTCCTTACTATTGTTCGGTAGGTGCTAAAAATGCATTTGGCCGCGAGATTGTTGAAGAGCACTTAGATGCTTGTTTAGACGCTGGCTTAAACGTTGAAGGTATCAACGCTGAGGTGGCTGCCGGTCAGTGGGAATTCCAGATTTTTGCTAAAGGCGCTAAAGAAGCTGGTGACCAAATCTGGGTTGCCCGTTACTTATTAGAAAGAATCGGCGAAACTTACGGTGTATCTATCAACTGGCATTGTAAACCATTAGGTACTTTAGACTGGAACGGTTCAGGTATGCACGCTAACTTCTCTAACACTACTTTACGTACTGCTGCCAGCCAGGAAACCTATACTAAAATATTAGAAGCTTTCCGTCCGGTTGTAGCTGAGCATATTGCTGTTTACGGTGCCGATAACGAGCAACGTTTAACCGGTAAACACGAAACTGCTTCTATCCATGATTATAGCTATGGTGTATCTGACCGTGGCGCTTCTATCCGTATCCCGTTATTTACAGTACAAAAGGGATGGAGCGGTTACCTGGAAGACCGTCGCCCTAACTCGGCTGCTGACCCATACAAAGTAGCTGCTGTAATTATCAAAACTGTAAAATCTACAGTTTTATAATTAAGCTCAATATAAAACAACGAGGCCCGCTAAGTTTTTAGCGGGCCTCGTTGTTTTACATGGTAGCAAAAAGGTGCCTTTACAGTTGAACTGTCATTTCCTCATTCGTGTAATCAAGCAGTTCAAGTTTCTCTTGCTGCTCAAATCCATGTAATATAACCTGTACTTGCCGGAAGCGTGAGTTGTAGCTGCCTTCTGCTTTTGCTAGCTTAATGGTATTTGATGCTGTGTCATAGGAGATAATGCGTTTATGGTAGTTTCCCTGCTCGTAATCGTAAGTAACACCGTCATCCTCATAATAAGTCATGCTGGTTGGCTCATTGCCTTTCCATACGTGTAATTGCAGCACGCCATCGCCCGTATCCTGGGTGCTCTGCGTGATGCTTTGCATAGTGATGATGCTGCCGGCTTTTACAAGCACAGGTAAATCGTGCAACGGTGCATCAACTGTATATTCTCTTTGTCCTTCAAAAGCTTCATTCGTGCTCAAGCGGTACCAATTTCCTTGCGGTAAATAGACTTTAGCAGTCAAGGCTGTGCTTATCACCGGGGCTACCAGCAGTGCATCGCCAAACATAAACTGATTTTGATATTCTTCCTGGTATATTAGTTCGTCGTGGGTATAATTAATTGCCAGCGTTCTGCAAACCGGTAACCCGGTTTGGGTACTTTCGTAAAAGATTGAATAAATATAGGGTAGCAACTGGTAGCGCTGTTCAATTGATTTTTTAATCAATTCCATATTATCTGCGCCGTATTGCCATGGCTCGCGGTAATCGGAGTGCTGAATGGCATGGTTACGGTACATAGGCGTGTAGGTACCTAAACTATTCCACCGCACCATCAGTTCGGGAGTGGGGTTGCCGCTAAAGCCGCCGATGTCTACACCTACCATGGCCATGCCTGTAATTCCCAAGCTATTAACCAAGCGGGCGCCTAATAACAAATGGTCATCATTAGCGGTATTGTCGCCCGTCCAAACCGCGGAGTAGCGCTGCGTGCCACAATACGCTGCCCGGGTTAGTACAAAGGGGCGTTTATTGTTTAATAGCTTGCGGGTGCCCTCATAAGTAGCTCGCGCCATTTCCATACCGTAAACATTGCGTACCTCGGGCATAAATTTATCACCAAATTTTACCATCCATGGCATGTTCTGGTTCCAAACGGCGGGCTCGTTCATGTCGTTCCAAAAGCCTTCTACACCGGGCTCAGTCAAGGCTTTAAAAGCAGCGCCCCACCATTCGCGTACATCTTCTCTAAAAAAGTCTGGAAAGTGACAACGTCCGGGCCATACCTCGCCGGTATAATTCTCGCCGTTGGGGTAGGTGGCAAAGTAACCGCGTTCCACACCTTCGTCGTATTGCTGGTAACCTTTTTCTATTTTAATGCCCGGGTCAACAATAGTAACCAGCTTAAAATTCATGGCCTTCAGCTTAGCTATAAATTCGGCAGGTTGTGCAAAGGTTTCCTGGTTCCAGGTAAATATCTTAAAGTCCTGCATATAATCAATATCGCAGTACATCACATCAGCCGGGATATGGTTATCTCTAAACTTTTGGGCAATATCCAGCACTTCCTGTGCGCTCATATAACTCCAGCGGCATTGCTGATAACCTAAGCTCCATAAAGGCGGCATTTCCATGCGTCCGGTAAGCCAGGTGTAGTCTTTGATAATTTCGGCTACCGTTGGCGCTCCAAAAAAGTAATAGTTCAAATCACCATCGTCAGCGCCTAGCCACATAAACTGGTCGTCAGTAGATGCTGCAAAGTCAAAATAGCTTTTATGGGTGTTGTCTAAAAAGTATCCATAGGCTAACTGACTATGTATGCCAACAAAAAATGGAAACGACTCGTAAAGCGGGTCGGTCTTGGGGCTGTAATCTACGGCATCGGTATTCCAGTTTATATAGTTGCTGCCTCGGCGGTTCAAATTACCTACCTTTTCACCCAAGCCGATAAACTTTTCGTCGGGCTGTAGTTCGCGGTAATTGGTTACCCGACTGTTTTGCCAGTTAGCGCCAAAGCGCTCATCGTCGCGGCTAATCAGTTTGCCATCCGGGGTATAAAAAGAAAACCGTAGCGGCGACTTATTAATGCGCAATACAAAAGCTGTTGTGGTAACCGTAATTTCCTGTTCCGTTTCTTGGTAGGGTATTTCATTAAGTGGTTTCTTAATCACCGCAAAAGACTCATCCGGTTTTTCAGGACATTTTGTAATGTTTACCCGGATGATGCTTGGGCTGTAGATGGATACCTGCGCTTCGGCTTCGGCAGTTTTAAGGATAAGCTTGTTGTTTTGCTGATGAATGCTTTGCAGCGAACTTAAGGATTGAAATTGCATTTGCTTGGCGGTATAGTAAGTAATTAAACCGCTGATAGAACACAAATGCACAAAGCTTAGTTTGAAAACAAAAATTTTAGGATGGAACGTGAATCGCAGTTGAATTTAAGAATAACGAGAAGTATTGAGATTTAAGACACAATCCAAAAAAGTATATAAAAGCAAAGCGCCCGATTCAACTGAATCGGGCGCTTTGCTTTTATTGTTTACCGCTGGTGCTTATGACCAAAGGTTTTCCGGATAAGTACCGTTGTTTACCAGTTCTGAAATGCTGGCCTGAACAATCGGCTTATCTTCTTTATAGGTAACACCAAACCATTTGTTGGCGGTAGGGATTACTTTAAATTTAGCAGTGCCGGTTTTAATTAATTCGTCAGCTACTAACGGGATAAAGAATTCTGCTTTAGGATTATTTTCGTTAGCATCAACAAAACGTTTGAACATGTCTTCGCTTTGTTTAAATACTGCCGGAGTAAAGCCCCAGAAGTTCATGCTTACGCGAGTATCAGTAGGTAATTCGTGCTCGCCGGTAGCATCTTTGTAAAACACTTTATCGTCTTTAAAGTATACTTCCGTACGCTCGTTAATCTCAACCATGTTGCCGTCTTCAACTTTACATACACCGCGCGATACAGAACCGTAGTCGGATAATGTTTTGTCAATCTGGTAACCCATTAATGAGTAGTTGTCGTCAGCTACCTCGGTGGTTAAAAACTGGGCCATTTTTTCAAAGGCTTCGTAACCGTAAAAGTCGTCGGCGTTAATTACGCAAAAAGGTTCGTGTACCTGGTTGCGTGCTGCCAATACCGCGTGTGCAGTACCCCAAGGTTTAGCGCGCTCCACAGTTTTATCAATGCCAAACTGAGTTAAGTCGTAGCTTTGAAACACGTAATCAGTTTCGATACGGCCAGCCAGTTTAGGCTCAAATTTTGCTTTGAAAGGTTCTAAAAACTCTTCGCGGATGATAAAGCTCACTTTACCAAAGCCTGCTTTAATGGCATCGTAAATAGAGTAGTCAATAATGGTTTCGCCGTTAGGGCCAAAGCCATCCACTTGTTTCATGCTGCCGTAGCGGCTGGCCATTCCTGCGGCCAAAATTAATAGTGTAGGTTTCATAGATTGTACTATGCAATAAATATAAGCAAAAAATATAAGCTATAGCTATTGCCTTTTACCTTGTTTAAAATATAATGTTTATTTAATATACCTAAAATCCTGTCCTGCCTCAATATTAAGCAAAGTTTCATAAATCAGACGTATAACGTTATCCACATCTTCTTTATGTATCATTTCAACAGTGGTATGCATATAGCGTAACGGCAACGAAATTAGGGCCGATGGAACACCATCGTTAGAGTAGGCAAATGCATCCGTATCCGTCCCTGTAGAACGCGATGATGCCTGGCGCTGGAAAGGAATGTTAGCTTTTTGTGCCGACTCAATTAATAGTTTGTTCAGGTTGTTTTGCACCGCCGGAGCGTAAGATACTACCGGACCTCTGCCGCAAGCCAAATCGCCCTGCGTTATTTTGTTAATCATGGGCGTTTGGGTGTCGTGGGTAACGTCGGTAACAATGGCCACATGAGGTTTTATTTTATGCGCTATCATTTCGGCACCGCGCAGACCTATCTCTTCTTGTACGGCGTTAACAATATACAGCCCGAAAGGCAGGGTTTTATTGTTCTCCTTGAGCAAACGGGCAACCTCCGCAATCATGAAACCGCCGGCACGGTTATCCAACGCCCGGCCCACGTAGTAGCGGTTGTTCATTACACTAAACTCATCCTCATAGGTAATTACGCAGCCTACGTGGATACCCATCGCTTCCACCTCTTCTTTGCTGGTGCAACCGCAATCCAGGAAAATGTTTTTCAGGGTAGGCGATTCTTCTTTGTCACCTCCCTGGCGGGTGTGTATAGCCGGCCAGCCAAACACGGCTTTAACCACGCCTTTGTCGGTGTGTATGTTTACCCGTTTAGATGGAGCAATTTGGTGGTCTGACCCGCCGTTGCGGATAACGTAAATTAAACCATCACTTGTAATATAATTTACGAACCACGAGATCTCATCGGCATGAGCCTCAATCACCACCCGGTACTCAGCATCCGGGTTGATGACGCCTACTGCAGTGCCGTAGTTATCTACATAAAACGTATCGATGTAAGGCTTCAAATATTCGAGCCATAATTTTTGGCCCTCCCACTCAAAACCAGTTGGTGACGGGTTATTGATGTATTTCTCAAAAAACGCCAGAGAAGTATCGTTCACCACGGCAACGTGCTGTGGTTTGTTATCATTTTCGTTTTCAGCCATATGTTTATTCAGGATATGTATAATGACAAATATAGTAAAGCTACCGGCTTTGGGATGAAATAAGACGGTGTGTTTGCTTATACCATTATTTATTGATGTGTTAATATAAGGTTAATGTATAAAGTGTTGCTTTGCGGCAAGTAAAATTTTCAGGAGTTAATAGTTTTCTAAAGCCGGCTCATACCATTGAACCGGCTTTTTAAATAAGCGATTTTTTCATTTTCACAAAAGTGATTTGGTTTTGCTCAAAGGGTTGTCCTGAAACTGTAAAGCCGGATTTTTCGTAAAACCTTATAGCGCTTGTGCGGGCATTGCACCAAAGTAACGTGCCTTGCTGCTGCCGGCAAAAGTTGGTAATGTATTGCAAAAGGCCGTTGCCTATGCCTTGGCCCTGATATTTTAAAGCTACGGCAAATTTGCGAAACTGATATACCGTACCGCTCTGAAAAAGGGATACAATGCCAACTAATAAGTCGTTGCTGAAAGCGCCGAAATGCAAGCCATTAGCATCAGCCGGCATTTGCATGGCGGCCAAGGGTTTATCCGGGTATAGGGTTTCGCGGCGCAGGCGCCAGGTTAGCTCGGGTCTTATTTGTTCAAAATGCACAAGAGTAAAACAATAATAAATTATAAGTGTTTGCCGCGGGTAATATTAAGGTAATGAAGACCAAATTTGGTAAAAAAGCGTTATCATTGCAACCGATGAAAATCAGGACTAACAAAATTTTAGTTTGCTTGCTGTTTATGACAATCTTCATGGTAAAGATGGTCATTTCGGTAGCGCCTGTTTTTCTGGTACTGAATAATAAAACTGTGAACGCTGCCATTATGCAGCTGGAGCAGGAAAATAAAAGTGAAAAAGACGACCCGGATAAAGAGGGAAGTAAAGAGAAAAAGTTTTTTGACGAAGATTTCCAGTATGTTTATCATGCGGTTCACATCCATTTAGAAGTCGAAAAACCAGCATTGCTGCACGCCTGTCAGCAGTTATACCACGAGACTCACCATTTGTCGGTGCCCACACCGCCTCCAAACTGCCCTATAGCATAAGCCCGTTCAAACGCGTTGCTTCATTAAAATTCCATTACTATGTGTTAGCCTTTTAGGCTAAAACGTCTGTAAGATGATTGTCATCTTGGGATGATTTATCCGTATACGGATAGAATGGATAAATTAAGCGCTGATGTTATAGGGGCATAGCAGGTGCTTTTCTGCGCAATCTGTTATTGCCTTAAAATATCGCTATTTAATCTTTTAATTTCTTTTTTAGGTATTTCAGTTAAAAAGGAAAAAAGATAAAACAACGAAGCCCGGTTAATGATTATGTAGCCGAAAGGGCCTTAAAGTTCTGACCTGCTTACTTTTACTCAAGATTAAACAACAAACAATTACAAAACAGCTGTGATTTTAACATGCTGATTACTCGCAGTTAATTTCATGCAGTCGTACTTAAAAAGCATTTTCATTTTACAACAAAAAGTGATAATAAGTCATTGGATTACAAAAACTTAATAGGTTGATTGTAGTCTTTGATAAAAGCAAAATCAAAGTTTATAGCATATTACAATGAAGAACCGTCATCTTGTTGAAGTTCTCACGCCCTGGCAGAGGCTATTACGCATACTGCATTATGAGCGCTCAACTATCAATTACATATTTATTTACGCTGTGCTTATAGGTCTTATCGGCCTTACGCTGCCTTTGGGCACTACCGCGGTATTTAACCTGCTCTCTAATGGAGCTATGTACAGCTCTACTTATATACTCATTGCTGTTATTTTAGTGGGTATTATTGTAGGCGGGTTGCTGCTTATCGGGCAGTTATCGCTGGTAGAGGTTATTGAGCAAAAAATATTTGCCAAAACCGCATTGGAGTTTGCCTTTAGGTTACCTCGCATTAAAAGAGAGGCGCTCGAAGGCGAGTATCCGCCCGAACTGGTGAACCGTTTTTTTGATATTCTGACCATACAAAAAGGACTTACCAAATTACTGGTAGATATTGTTGCTGCCGCAGTGCAGATATTTTTCAGCGCCATCCTGCTATCTTTTTATCATCCGTTTTTCATCGCTTTCGGTTTATTAATCATCGTTTTTATAGTAGGTATACTGTTGCTCTACTTCAGAGGCGGTGTAGAAACCAGTATTGAAGAGTCGGAGTATAAATATGAGGTGGTAGCTTACCTGGAAAAGGTAGCCGCCGACCTGGAGCCGTACCGCCAAAGTGAGGCCAAGCGCTTAGAGGTAGTAAAGCAAACAGATGCCATTACTGCTAATTATCTGCAGGCCCGCAACGACCACTTTAGAGTATTGAAAAGATTTTTTGCCAGCGCCATCATCATGCGTACCATTTTGATGGGCGGCTTGTTGCTGTTGGGGTCATTCTTTGTGGTGAGCCGTTCGATGTCGTTCGGTCAGTTTGTGGCTGCTGAGGTAATTATTGTGCAAATCAGCTACGCTATTGAAAAACTCATGACTAACATGAACACTGTATTTGATATGGTAACCGGCGCCGAAAAACTTGCCGTGGTTACCGACTTGGAACTGGAAGGAGGAGACAAGCACCATGAGTAAGAAATCTCCAGAACTGGAACAAATAGAAAACTGGGAAGAACTGTCGACCGAATCGGTTACCAAAGTTTTACCCGACCGCGGGCCACGCCTGCTCGGACGCATACTGACAGGTGTACTGATTGTTATCATCATTATACTGATGCTACCCTGGCGGCAAACAATACCCGGTAAAGGTACTGTAACCGCCTTACGCCCTGAAGACCGCCCGCAAACGGTGCAAAACCAAATTGGCGGCCGTATTGAAAAATGGGCCGTACGCGAAGGACAGGAAGTTAAAAAGGGCGATACTATTCTGGTTATTTCCGAAACCAGTCAATCGTATTTTGACCCGCAATTACCTCAGCGTTTAAGAGAACAGTTGATTGCTAAGCAAAATAGTGAAGAAGCTGCTACACGGAAGATTGAAGCGACCAATGCACAAATAGAGGCTTTAAATAATGGCCTGCGTTTCCAGTTGAGTGCTGCCGAAAATAAAATTAAGCAAGCGCAAAACTATGTAGACATTGACCGTGCTGAACTGAACGCTCAACAAAAATTTTACGAAATCAGTAAAGCGCGTTTAGCGCGTTACGAGGCCGGTTACCGGAGTGGTTTATTTTCACTGACTGACATTGAAACCCGGAGGCTGAAGCTGCAGGAGGATTACGCCAAAGTGGTTAGTGCACAAAATAAACTAAACAACTCTAAGCAGAATCTGATTAATGCCCGTATTGAACTGGATAATATCAGGGCAAAATACCAGGAAATGTTAGCCAAAGCACAATCTGATTTAGGTTCGGCCATATCGAGCCGTGCCAGTGTGCAGGGTGAGATTGCCAAGCTTAAAAATGATATTGCCAATATTGCCGTTAGGCGTTCTCTGTACATTGTACGGGCACCGCAAACCGGTTTTGTGGTTAAAACATTGAAAGCAGGTATAGGCGAAAACATTAAAGAAGGCGAATCGGTAGCTACGCTGCAACCTAAAGCGCCGGCGGTAGCTGCAGAGCTTTATGTAGATGCTATGGATGTACCACTGATTGTAGATACCAGTGATGTAAGGCTGCAGTTTGAAGGCTGGCCATCTATACAGTTTGCCGGCTGGCCGTCGGTAGCAGTAGGTACCTTTGCCGGTAAAATCTTCGCCATCGACCGTGTGAGCAGTGCCGGCGGAAAATACCGGGTACTGGTTAGACCAGAGGTTCCGGTTCCGGCCAATGATGAGCCATGGCCAGACCAATTGCGTCAGGGTTCCGGCGTTTACGGCCGTATTATTTTACGGTCGGTACCGGTATGGTATGAGATATGGCGACAGCTAAACGGTTTCCCTCCAAGTTTAGAGAAAGAGCCGTCGGCAGACATCAAAGATAAAAAAGGTTGATTTTGAATTGCACAGCAAAAAAAATTACATGCATATACATCATATAAAGCGTAATCAGATTTGCCTGTTGCTGGTGTTTTTGTTAAATATTACAATCGCCTTTGCACAAAATAAACAGGCAGCTGATACAGCTAAAGTTTTTTCGCTCGAGGATTTGCAGATGCAGGTTTTCAGGTATCACCCCATCATTAAGCAGGCGGCGCTACTTACCGAGTCGGCCAGGGCCAATGTCTTGCAATCGTTAGGTTATTTCGACCCGACTTTAAAAGCTCACTTCGGCAGCAAAATGTTCGGCAATACCGAGTACTATAATAATTGGGACAGCGAGTTAAAAGTGCCCTTATGGCTGGCCGGTGCCGACCTTAAACTGGGATACGACCGTAATGTTGGCCAATATACCAACCCCGAAACCCGTACAAACCTGTCGGGCTTAACCGGAGTAGGTTTGAGTATTCCGCTGGGGCAGGGATTAATTATTGATTCGCGCCGTAACACTTTGTGGCAGTCTAAAATTATGGTGCGTTATGCCGAAGCCGAACGGGTGAAGCAAATAAACAGCACCTGGTATGCCATTGTTAAAGATTACTGGAATTGGTATTACTCATTCAGGCAAGCCAAATTGGCGCAAGAGGGGGTTGATTTAGCCCAAACCAGGTTTAACGCGGTGCGGGCGCAGGTACGTTTAGGTGATAAGGCGCCTATTGATTCGGTTGAGGCTTATATTACTGTACAAGAGCGTATTGTCCAGGTGGAGAAAAATACGGTAGAGTTTCAAAATGCCCGATTGATATTATCCAACCATTTGTGGAGTAAAGACGGTAACCCGTTGGAGTTACCGCCCAATGCCGTTCCGCAACCGGTAGCAGCTAACGTTACCCGGCCATCGCAAGCCGTGCTTGACACCCTGGTTAACCAGGCGGCCGAACAGCATCCCGAGCTGGTTAAATTGCGTACCAAAGGCAGCCAACTCGCTGTTGAACGTAGTTACCGCCAGGAAATGTTGAAGCCTAAAATCAACGTAAGCGGTACGTTGATATCCAACCGCCGGAGTTTTGTATCTAACGTGCCTGACTATTACGATTTTAACTGGAGCAATTATAAGGTAGGGCTTGATTTTTCGTTCCCATTGTTTTTACGGGCTGAGCGTGGTAAGTTGAAAGAAGTGAAGTTAAAACAACAAGAACTGAACTACGATTTGCAGCAATCCGGGCGCGAAATCAGGAACAACGTTTTGTCGGCTTATAATGATTTAAAGGCATATGAGGCGCAGTTAGCCGTACAGTTACAAAGCGTTAAAAATCAGGAAGCACTGCTTAAAGGCGAATCTAATAAATTCGAGTTGGGCGAGAGTACACTTTTCCTGATTAACAGTCGTGAGACTAAATTAATTGATATGCGCATCAAACTGGAAAGTATGATTGCGGGTTATCAAAAAACGCTGGCCGAATTGTATTACAAAGCGGGCACCCGCCAAACGTTGATTGCCCAGCCTTAACCATTTGCATTAATTGATTCGGAACTCCTATTTTTACAACTCATAAAAACTAACACTATGTGCGCAACTACCAAAACTGAGCTGGCCATTCACGATACCAGCCATATTACTTACGAGAGCCTGTTGGAAGGAAACGAGAAGTTTATTGAAGAGGCTTTACAAGTAGACCCGCAGTTTTTTGAAAAATTAGCCAATGGCCAGAAGCCGCCTGTGTTGTGGATTGGTTGTGCCGATAGTCGTGTACCGGCGGATAGAATTACCAATACTAACCCCGGCGAAATTTTTGTGCACCGTAATATTGCCAACGTAGTAGTGCATACCGATTTAAACTTACTATCGGTATTGGATTATGCCGTAAATGTGCTTAAAGTAAAGCACGTGATTGTAGTAGGCCATTATGGTTGTGGTGGTGTTGAAGCCGCTATGGGCAACAAACAAGTAGGTTTAATTGACAACTGGCTCAGAACCATCAAAGACGTTTACCATAAGTACTCGGACGAACTGGCAAAAGTATCTGATCATAAAGAGCGTTTTAATAAAATGGTGGAGTACAATGTAATTGAAGGTGTTGAAAACCTTTGCAAAACCACTATCGTACAGGGCGCCTGGAAAAACAATCAGGATCTAAGCATTCATGGTTGGGTATACGCGCTTAACACCGGTAAAATCAACGATTTAAAAGTGAGCAGAACCAGCAGCGCTGATATGGACCCAATTTACAAGTTTGAATAGTAGTTGCGAAGCTGCAAAACAAGTAACGAAAGCAGGTGGTTATCCGCCTGCTTTTTTTATTGCCTTAATAGTCGTATCTTTGGGTAAACATCCCGGTTAATTAAATCCGGGTAACTAAACTCATCATGATACTGCACGGCCTGTGCAGTTTTAAATATACGTTATTAGCAATACATGTTATTTCAAGATTTAAATTTAATTGAGCCTATCC
>CAJYSL010000367.1 GCA_913777515.1 uncultured Mucilaginibacter sp. | reverse complement strand
TTATTATTCTGATTGTATACCTGCCTATCCTTTCGCTGTCGGGCATTGAGGGTAAAATGTTTAAGCCGATGGCCCAAACGGTAGCCTTTGCCATTTTGGGTGCCTTTATTTTATCGCTTACCTATGTACCGATGATTAGTTCGCTGTTTATCAGCAAAAAGGTATCACATCAGCCCAATCTGTCCGACCGGGTGATGGATAAGATTGAAGCTTTTTACCAAAAATGGCTGGGCAAGGCTCTACAATACCGCAAAATATTGGTAGGGTCGGCTTTTGCCTTGTTCGCGGTGGCGGTACTGCTGTTTACCCAAATGGGCGGAGAGTTTATTCCACAATTAGAAGAGGGTGATTTTGCGGTAGAAACACGCTTGCTGGTGGGCACCAACTTGAGCACTACGATTAGTACTTTTAATCAGATTTCGGGCATACTTAAAAACAAGTTCCCAGAGATAGAAAAAATTGTATCGCGCATTGGCAGTTCTGAAGTACCAACCGACCCGATGCCGATTGAGGGCGGTGATATGATTATTGTACTCAAAGATAAAAGCGAATGGACCAGCGCATCATCATTCCCCGAGATAGCCTCTAAAATGTCGGAAGCTGTGCAGGATGCTGTCCCGGGCGTTAC
Source organism: uncultured Mucilaginibacter sp. (assembly GCA_913777515.1). GTDB lineage: Bacteria > Bacteroidota > Bacteroidia > Sphingobacteriales > Sphingobacteriaceae > Mucilaginibacter. The sequence goes on along the minus strand of CAJYSL010000367.1, from coordinate 8,749 downwards.
TACCAGTTTTCAGTTCCCGGTACAAATGCGTTTTAATGAACTGATGACCGGCGCCAAACAGGATGTAGTGTGTAAGGTATTTGGTGAAGATTTGAACACACTGGCTCGCTATGCCCAGCAAATTGGCAGCATCAGTAAAACTGTTAAGGGTACTGCCGATTGGTATGTGGAGCAAATTACAGGTATGCCGCAGGTTGTGATTAAATACAACCGGGCCGAGATAGCTAAATACGGTTTAAATATATCGGATGTTAATCGAATTGTAAACGCGGCTTTTGCAGGGGCTGCAGCAGGTAAGGTTTACGAGGGCGAAAAGCGTTTTGACCTGGTAGTGCGTGTAGGCAGCCAGGGCCGGCGCAGTTTGAGTGATGTGCAAAACCTGCTGATTACAACGCCTAAAGGCATTCAAATTCCGCTTTACCAAGTGGCTGATGTTAATGAAATTGAAGGCCCGAACCAGATACAACGCGAAGATGCCAAACGCCGCATCACGGTTGGCTTTAATGTACGCGGTCGCGACGTACAATCTATCGTGGAAGAGCTGCAGCAAAAAATCAACAGCAAAGTAAAGCTGGCTCCCGGTTATTATATTACTTATGGCGGCGCGTTTGAAAATTTGCAACAAGCCAAAAAGCGCTTGAGCATTGCCGTGCCGGTAGCGTTGCTACTCATTTTTGTGATGCTTTATTTTGCATTTTCATCCGTTAGAGAAGGGGCGCTGATTTACACCGCTATTCCACTATCAGCTATTGGTGGCGTATTTGCGCTGGCCATGCGTGGTATGCCTTTCAGTATATCGGCAGGCGTTGGTTTTATCGCCCTGTTTGGTGTGGCCGTGTTAAATGGTATCGTGCTCATCTCTGAGTTTAACCGCATCAAAAAAGAAGGACGCGTTACCGATACCCTGCAACTGGTAATGCAAGGCACTCGCAACCGCCTGCGCCCTGTACTCATGACGGCCGCCGTTGCCTCTTTAGGTTTCTTACCTATGGCCCTCAGCAACGGTGCAGGCGCCGAAGTGCAGCGGCCGTTAGCAACCGTAGTGATAGGCGGCTTAATTACCGCAACGTTTTTAACCTTGTTTGTACTGCCGGCTTTGTATCTGTTGTTTGAAGGCAAACATAAAATTAAGCCGGTTACCGTTTTACTAATTATAGGTGCGGCCGGTATAACGACCTCATCCGCCAATGCTCAAACCCAGCCAACACCGGTTACCGTTCAACAGGCAGTTGACATTGCATTAAAACGCAATTTGCAGGCACAAGCAGCCCGGTTAAACGAGCAGGCTGAAGGCATCCGTCAAAAAACATCGTTTGATATTGCGAAAACCCAGTTGAGCGCCGACTACGGACAAATTAACAGTATTGTGAATGATACCCGCTTGGGTATAGTGCAATCGGTGAGTTTCCCTACCGTCTACAGCAATCAGAAAAGGGCTTTAAAAGAGAATTACTTGGCGGCACAAGCGCAAACGCAGCTTACCCAACAGGACATCAGATTGGATGTTCGCCGGGTATATTACCAGCTGATTTGGCTGATGCAGAAAGAAAAACTATTACACTATGCCGATAGCATTTATACCCTATTTGAAAAGAAAACCAGCTTACGTTTTAAAGTGGGCGAGGCTAATATTTTAGAACAAACCACGGCACAAACGCATCATCAGCAAATTAGCAACCAGTTGAACCTGGTGCTCAGCGACCAGCAAATTGCCTTGAAACAATTTAACTTCTTACTGCACGATTCGCTTACATACGTACCTGCTGTGGCCCAGTTGAAAGCAGACTTTAGTTATGCCTTACCGGCCAACCCTGCCAATGTTGAGCAAACGCCGCAGGTACAGCTTTACAGCCACCAGGCCGAAGCGGCCCGCTGGCGTTGGCGCACCGAGAAGGCCAAACTTTTACCCGACTTTTTTGCCGGTTATAACAATCAAAGTATTGCCGGCTCGCAGATTGTAGAAGGGCGCGAAACTTACTTTAGTGCCGGTAAACGGTTTAATTACATTAATGCGGGTATTAGTATTCCGTTATTTTTTGGGGCGCAGTCGGCCAGGGCGTCGGCAGCTAAGGTAGAATGGCAACTGGCTCAAAAGCGTACGGATTATGCTTTGCTGCAAACACAAACCGCTTTGCAAAATGCATTGCAGCAGGTACAAAAGTATGCAGGCAGCTTAAACTATTATGAGCAACAGGGCCTCAAAAACGCATCGCTGATTATTACCACGGCCGACAAGCAATTTACCGGCGGCGACATCAATTACCTGCAATGGGTTATTTTGGTTGACCAAGCTATTACCATCCGGAACGAATACTTGGACATGCTGAGCAGCTATAACCAGGCAGTTATTGAAGCCCAAAAACTATACAACTTATAAAGAACACCATTATGACACGATATATATTATTGCTTGCCGCTGCTGTAACTCTTGCTTCTTGCAGCCACAAAAAGCCAGAACAAGAAAGCACCGAACAGGCCGATACGGATACCTCACTGGTCAAACTCACACCTTTGCAAATAAAAAACGCAGGCATACAGGTAGGCACTCCGGTGCTTACCCAGGCAAGCGGCATCCTTAAATTGCAAGGCAGTATTGATGTACCACCGCAAAGTACCGTTAGCGTGAGTTTTCCGTTAGGCGGCTATTTAAAACGCACCGACCTGCTGCCGGGCGTGCATGTGAGAAGAGGGCAGGTGTTAGGCGTACTGGAAGATATGCAGTACATCCAGTTACAGCAGGATTACTTATCGGCAAAAGAACGTGAGCTATTTGCCGAAACTGAATACAAACGCCAGTTAGAGCTTAACGCCAGTAAAGCCAGCAGCGACAAAGTACTGCAACAGGCCCGCACCGAAATGCAAACACAACGTATAACCATGCAGTCGCTGGCTCAAAAACTTGAACTGATCGGCATCAATCCCCGTCATTTAAGTTCCAACAATATTTCCAAAAGCGTTAATATTTTGTCGCCCATTGATGGCTTTGTATCCAAGGTGAACGTAAACATCGGCAAGTACACCTCTCCTACCGATGTATTATTTGAGCTGGTAAATCCTAAAGATATACACCTAGCACTTAACGTTTTTGAAAAGGATGTTAATCAGCTATCCGTTGGACAGCGGGTGATTACTTACACCACCGCTCATCCCGAAATGAAATATGAGGCTGAGATTATTCTCATCAGCAAAAACCTGAACGAAGACCGCATGGCCAATGTACATTGCCATTTCGAAAAGTTTGATGCCTCCTTATTACCGGGTATGTTTATGAATGCCGAGGTACAAGTAAATAATCAAACCGCCCTAACTGTTACCGAACAGGCCGTTGTAAAGTGGCAAAACAAATATTACGTTTTTACCGACCAAGGCCACAACACTTTCCGGATGGTGCCGGTAACTACCGGCAACCAGAACAACAGACAGCAGCAAATTAGCGGTCAAAGCATTACGGCCAATACTAAACTGGTCACTCAAAACGCCTACGCCTTACTCATGAAAATGAAGAATAATGCCGAGGAAGAATAGCGATAGCTTGAATCTATTTTAAAACTCTAACTAAATCAGCAAAAACTATAATAGTTGTAAGACAAGAACGGAGATGCTCATACATCTCCGTTTTGCTTAAATATGAACTGTAAACGTTAAGTGATTATGCTATTAATTTGTGTTCGTCAAAAAAGCTACTTAGTGCATTTTCGAGTGAGGGGAGCAACATACCACGCTCGCTTTTTAGAGCCGTATATTTTGGACGAACGGCTTTATAATCCATGGTTTGTACAGAAACCGGGTTAATCAAATTAAGGTCATACCCTCCGCGTTTGGCGATCTCCATAGCCAGTGCAGCCCTGCTCACCGTGCCGCTATTAGCCAAATGCCAGATGCCAGACTCGTCGTCAATCAACAAATTCAAACTGGTATTTACCAAATCGGGCACGTAGGTAGGCGATATAAATACATCGTGCTCCACCATAAACTCCTTTTCGGTTTTAAGGCTGTTGATGATGCTTACCACATCGTTATGATGGTCCCATGGGCTAAACAAAATTCCGGTACGTACTATCAACGCGGTCGGGTCGTTTTTTAAAACGTATTGCTCGGCCAGTGCTTTACTTTGCCCAAAAATATTAAGCGGATTAACTGCATCGTTTTCAAAATAATGGTCGTTTTTGGCGCCATCAAAAACCATATCGCTCGAGAAGGTAAGCAGTTTGATACCATACAAATTGCTGAAATAAGCCAGGTTTTCGGGTCCGTGCGTATTGAGTTGATAGCAACTATCGCAGGATACTTCGGCCTGGTCCAGCTTTACAAATGAGGCCGTATTAACGATAGCCCAGGGGTTAAGACGCTCAATAGTTTCTTTAATCTGCTCCCGGTTGGTAATATCCAAATCCCTTTTGCTAAGCAGATGGTACTTGATGTTGCGCATATCGCACAACCGTGCAAAAGCTTTAGGCAACGAGCTGTTTTTACCTATGACCAGCAATGGCCTTTGTTTAGCATCGGCAATAGTAACAGGCGGCTTACTCTTATTGTAGATAAGGCGCATATCCCGTTCCCACCACCCTTTGGCTTTTAACAAAGGATGGTCGTAGGTTTGCTTTTCGGCTAACTCTTTCAGCATTTTACCTAATGCCGTAACTCGCGGATAGCCCGATAATACATCGAACACACCAGGCTCGTAATCACCGTTGGGCATGGTAAGCAACCGGTTCCAGCCAAATGAACCGAGCAAGGCCCAGGCGGTAATCGCTACTACGTTCACCTTTTCCTGCTCCAGCTTTTTGCCTGTTTGCCAGATGCTTTGCACCCAGCGCAACTGCTCTTCGCGCGTACAGTGCAGATGCACTTCGGTTACAGCCATAGGCAATTGGTAACGGTCCCAAGCTTCTCGTAATAAATTATACAAGCCGGTTGAATTAGCGTTGCCCACCCTAACTACCTCAACGTCGGCATACTGGTGTTTACCATTGCCCCCATGGGTATGCGGCGGAAAATGACTGATATTTTCGTCAATATAACGCTCGGATGTCAGATAGTAATTAAAGCCCATCACGTCTGGCGGGCATAGGTTTTCTTCAAAAAACGCAAGTTCCTCCACGCTGATACCGCTTCTTTGAAGATATAAGTACAAAGGGTGACCAAGCACTACCTTACCGCAAAGCAAATCAAAGCTTAACCAGCGACGATTATTTTCAAAATTGGCCTGGTACTGCAGCAGGGGCGTGCTGTGTATCTTGCCTAAATCTTCGGTTTGTACCAGTTTAGCGGCAGGATTAATTTTCCTGATTTGCTGCATAGCCAGCACGGTAGCCTTGCACTCGTTCACCAAAATTTTCAGAAAGCTACGGTCAGTATCACCGTGCGGATGCCATAAACCGTAGAGGCCGCAAAAGCGGGCGGTAGTCAGCGGCTCGTTTACCGGCGTGTAATATTCTAACCACGGAAAACGTTCAGCAACTTTTGCGGCATAATCGGCCAGTCCGTATACAAAACTGTCTTCGAGCATGTTTACGTAGGTCGGGCCGCTACCGTGGTGCACTAAACCGGCAATGGGCTCAACACCACGTTCTTTTAACTGGAGCAATTTAGTTTCGGTATTGCTCCAGTTAATGTTAGTATCCTTTTCGGGTTGGTGCTTTTCCCAAAGCACCGGGTACCTCATTTTAGTAACACCTAAATCGGCAAAGAGATTAATGTCTTCACTTCTGTGGTAATGTCCTGAGTATACGAGCTGGTCAAGATATACGTCGCCAACCCGGTTAATAGTGCATTCAATGCCACCCCAAAGTTCCATTAATTTATATTTAGTTGTATAAGCTATAAAACCGGATGATAGCTGTCCGGCCGTGTAGAGAATTCAAGTTGAAAGCAGCCTGGATGATAAATCAATAGCTCGTTTTATGCACATTATTTATCTGTTTTTACAAGCGCCTATTCACTTATCATTCCAAGCCTTGCTCCTAAACTTAAATCACACAAACAGTTTAAGCACTTAACTGGCAATTGAAAAATCGCTGCTTAAGTGTCTGTTCATTAATTGCATCATTTTGTCAACGGTATTATCCCATGATTTATCGGCCAAAAACAAATCTGTTTTAGCTAACCATGCTGAGCGATTGGTTATGTTCAATTCGCGTTCAATGGCTTCAATAAAGTCCTCAGCATTTATACCTATGCTTACCAGCTTGTGGCGGCCGTATGGGTTAATTACATCCTTAATAGGTGTTGAAACCACCGGTATGCCTGCTGATAAATATTCAGGTGTTTTAGTAGGACTAATGAACTTAGTAGACTCATTGATGGCAAAAGGAATTAGGGCAATATCCCATCCTGATAGGTAAGCAGGCAATTCCTGGTAATTTTTCTGCCCCATATAATGGATGTTACTGTTGGTTGGCAGCGTAGCCGGGTCAATTTTTACTACCGGGCCAATCAAAATAATTTGCCAATCCGGACGGGCATCAGCAATACCTTTAATCAGGTCGATGTCAAAGCGCTCATCCAGCACACCATAGAAACCCAATTTTACGCCTTCAATACTGGCTTGGTCGGCCGGTTGATTTTTAACCGTGCGAGCTTTCATGAAATGCTCTTTCTCAATACTGCTCGGAAACGGATGAATGTTAGGATGCTGAAGTTTTTTTGCTTCATACAAAGACTGGCCTCCGGTAAATACCACATCGGCTCTGCCTAAAAGTTTTTTCTCCATTTGAGTGAGTTCTTTTGGTGCATTTTTAAATGCCGACAACTCATCCATGCAATCATAGATGGTCAGTTTTGGCGTATGCTTTTCGGAGATTGCCAAGAACATTGGTGAGTAGTACCAAAAGGCAAAGTTATCCAGGTTTTTACCTTGTAAAAACTGGTCAACTAAGTCAGTCATTGATGCATTAACTTCTTCATGGCTTAAGCCCTGCGGCAAATGTGGCACACCTACAATAATGTTGTTACCGCGGTTGGTAAATGTGATATGGCCATCATCTTTAGCATCAAAGATGGGTTCTTCTAAAACGTAAACAGTACTATAATTGCTAAACCTGCTTAACAAATGCTGTGGGCGCTGATAAACAAAGTCCCAACGCAGGTGTGAAAAACAGAGTAGGTTTGATGGAAATGTTTTTGAGATATCTTTCATGAGTATACTAATATTGACGGGATTTTTTTATTTCATAAGCATAACAACATTAAAACTTTAATGTTTAACTTCTAATTAAAAAAGGTTATAAATAAGAAACAAAGCGTATTTATACTATGCCGTTGCGTATTTTTTTGCTAACCCTATGATGCTGCAAACCGCTAAACATCATTTATTACTCAGTAAGTCAACCCGTTTTCTGTTGGAACACATACATAACCCGCACACCTGCCTTTAGTTTGACGATAGAAGGCCAAACAACGTATTTTTCTTATTACGCTATGTTATTTCATAGCAGTAAAAACAATTTAACATCCAGGCAGTTATAGTAGATTATTAAACAACAAAAGGATGCATTTACTGGCATCCTTTTGTTGTTTAACAGAAATTTGGCTATCTCGATTTATTACCCTTTACCTGGCTCGGTCGACCTCAACAAACCTTCGGGCACCTTTAATGCACCGGTATTAAAATCAATAATCCCGTTACGCTCATCTTCAATATTAGTGGCTTGGGTATATACATCGCCGGCAATGCGGCGCTTTCTCAGCTCTTTTTTAAACAAACTGATTTGCTCCGTGCGCTCGCTATCATCCTGCGGACCGCCATAATCGGCAAATCCGAAACCGCCCCATTCGCTCACCAATAAAGGCACTTGCTTACGGAAAAAGAATGGGTCTCCTACAATTAACGGGAAGGCAGCTACCCCCTCTTGTTTACCGGCTACCAAATCATCCAGCATTTCTTTCCAGCGGTTTAATTCCGGGGTATACAAATGCACCGTTAGCAAATCGCTTTTCAAACGGCCTTCGTAAGAGATATGCTGCCAGCCGTCATTATCCACCACTAAAAATTGCGGATATGAAATTTGCATATAGTGGTACATATTCATAATGTAGGTGCGTGTAGCCTCATTGGTGGCAATATCCTGCGCGCCCCAATCTTCGTTGTACAAACTCCAGATAATAACCGACGGGTGAGTGGCAATCAGCGCCAGCATCCGTAGCAGCTCTTCTTTATGGTTTTCGCGGCTTTTTTCGGTAGAGCGGTGCGGGCTGGGCACCTCCACCCATAACAATATACCTAATTTATCGGCCAGGTTGTATATGCGTGGGTCTACTCCGGCAATATGGATGCGCACCAAGTTACACCCCAATGCCTTCATGGCATACAAATGCGCTTTAATTTGCTTGTACGTAGCGGCACTGGGCTGGTACAATATGCCATCCAGGTAAATGGGTTTGTTGTTTAAATAGATGTTACTGCCACGCGCTTCAATTTTACGCAAGCCAAAGTGTGATTCTATCTCGGCCACGTGCCCGTTACTGTCTACTAATTCGGCTATCAGGCGGTACAGGTGCGGTGTTTCCGGCGACCATAAAATGGCGTCCGGTATTTCAATTACCAGTCGCTGTTCCTTTTGCCCGGCATCCAATGCCAGCTGGTATTCGTCAGTAGCAATAGGTACTCTATCATCTTGCTTGCGGTGGTATACCTTAAGACGTATCGTATATAAACCCGGGTCGTGTATGCGGGTAGTTAAATTAAACCTCACCAGGTTATCTTCTACCACACTCACTACACCTACCCTTGACCGCAAACGATTACGCT
>CAJYSL010000366.1 GCA_913777515.1 uncultured Mucilaginibacter sp. | reverse complement strand
GCCAGCTCTGTCTCCAGGTTATTGGTACGGGTTTGTAACGAGTCACGCCCGGCAATTAAAGCTTTGTAGGCTTTAGGCGACATTACTTTACACGAATGCATCGTTATCGCACCCAGTAAAAGCGCAGGTAGGTAATATTTAATTTTCATGTTTATTGACTTAAGTTGCTTACTGAATAGCATTAGCTAAAAACACATTGAGCGGATGCAGCTTAACGCATAGCTTGGCCACCATTTTAACCGCATCTTGGTCGCTTAACTCTTTGTCGGTTAAATCCCGGTAAGCTATAAAGCTTTTTAGTTTAAGCAAGTCGATGTGCTCGTTGTCGGCATCATAACCTTTGGGCACGGTGCGCAGCGTTTCCTGCGACCTGAAATCCACAAACGTCTTCTTAAAATCGGCCGAGTCAATAATACGAATTAAATCTGCTGCATTATAATCAATTTCCTGGCGGATGGCTTTCAGGTGTTCGCCCTGTGGCATCCAGTATCCACCAGCTATAAACGACTTGTTGCCCGGCTCAATCTGCAGATAGTAGCCTATCTCACCAATTTTATTCTTGGTAAGCCTGCCAATGGCCATATTAGTTTTGTAAGGCGTTTTGTCTTTACTAAAGCGTATATCACGATAAATACGCATCACGCATTTTTTTGGTTCCAGTGATGCATCTACACCTATGTTAGCTTTGCTTAACTCTTTAATTAAGTCACCGGCAAAGGCTATTACATTTTCGTGAGCTTTTTCGTATCGGTCTTTATGCTCCTGGAACCATTCGCGTTGATTATGCTTAGCCAAATCGGCCAGAAATTTAAAAGTATCAGGATATATCATCGGTATCTAAATATGGCAGATAATGTATTTTGGGCGATAGCCAGTAAAGCAAAATCACCCTTGAGTATCGGTAATTAAATGGCGCCAGCAAAAAACAGCCTCCCAAAATCACGCCTAAATAAAGCCAGGGCGACTCCATATTGCCCGTTAAAAAATAAGTGATGAAAGCCAGCGTTACTGCTTCGGCCACGTTAAATGCATAGCTTACATACATAGCAGCATAAAAGTAACCGGGCTCAATCTCGAAGTGCAGGTTGCAATGCGGGCAATGTTCCAGCATACTGTTACCGCCGAAGCTATACATGCCCCCTTTAAACATTTTACCCCGACGACACCTTGGGCATCTGGCTTGAAGCATGGCAGTGAGTTGAGGTGTTTGTGTCATAAACCGTATAGTATTTAACCAAAAACATCCGGCGTGTACCGGATGTTTAAACTTAATTCATATGAAATTTTTCGTCGCGCATGTTTATTTCAACATTCTCTTTGCGCCGGTATTTTTTATACCAGATGTAACCTACTACAGCCACTGCTATGTAAGGTGCAGCCAGCAAATAGAGTATACCTTTATTTAAGCCGTTTGCCTCGGTATTGCCATCTTTAACACCTGCTTCTGCCGTGGCCGAACACATGGCACATTGTGCTGCTGCCGGCTGCGCAAGGGCTACCGCTAATGCTACACACCAGCTAAACATTAAAACTTTAATCCACTTTGTTATCTTCATTGCTCCGCCTTTAAAAGTTATAATACTTTGATATCATCACGTATACAATCACACCGGTTATAGTAACATACAGCCAGATAGGATAAGTCCATCTCACCAGCTTTTTATGCTTTTCAACCTGCATTTGCAAGCCCCTGTAAAAGCTCATCAAAATTAAGGGTAAAACAGCTGCTGCTAAAACAATATGTGTCAGCAATATAACATAATATATATACCTAATATTGCCTGCCGCTGCCTTTTCTTCTACTGATACGCTATGGTCGCCGTTTAAATCTCCAAACTTAGTATCGTGCCCTAACCAATGGAAGGTAATATAAGATACCAGGAATAATGAAGACAGTAAAAACGCCGCTACATTCAATCGCTTGTGCCAGAGTACTTGCTTATGCGTAATACAATAAAGCGATGCAATAAGCAGCAAACTGCACGCGCCGTTGATAAAAGCGTTGAGTTTGGGTAACAAATATAAAAGCGATGGTGAAACGGCCGGAGCAGGTAATATCTTCATGGACAAGATAACCACCACCACAAATACGAATACGGAAACACCGGTTACGAAACGGAATACTAACTTATCGGAAAAATTCATCAATCAGGAGCTTTAATTTTACGTAATTCTTCGGCTATCTGCACTTTAATCTCGTCGTTTAAACGGGCAACTTCAGCTATTGAGGTACCATCATAATAACCACGGATACGCTTTTCGGCATCAATCAGAATGAGCTTATTGCTGAAGATAAACTCATCATCTGTCTTTACGGCATCAACTAAGAATCCTCTGCGGGCTAAATTGTAGGTAGTGGTAGTATCGCCTGTTAAAAACATCCATTTGCTGGCCGCGTAACCCAAAGGCTTGGCGTAAGCTGCTAATGCCTTAACGCTATCGCGGTCGGGGTCAACGGTTATACTTACAAACTTGACCATCCGGTTTTTACGATATGCACCGGCCAATCGGTCTACGTTCTTCTTCATGGCCTCGCATACTGCCGGACCGTGGGTGTAAAAAAAGTTGACCACAAAAATCTTGTACTCAAAATCTTTGGGGGTAACTGTTTCGCCCAGCTGGTTGGTTAGTTTAAAATCACCTATTTTATGATAAATGGTATCAGGAATGTACTTACCATGAAAGTGATGCCCGGTTTTGGCAACCTCTTTTGGCCCATAAAAAGGAAGTGGCTTGTAACGGTTTTTGCCCTTTTGGGTTAGCAGATAATATAAAAATCCCGGTACTGCTAAGATGAGCACCAGGATTAATACTTTTTTTGTCTGTGATGACAAGCTATTCATGAAGTAACTTACCTTAAGTCCACCCAGTGATGGCTCTCGTTAGTAAGCACCAGGATTAAACCGATAATGAATAACGTAGGAACGATGATTGAATACATCAGCCCGATTTTCTCGAACTTTAAGTGCATAAAGTAGGCTACGATGTAGAATGCTTTGGCCAGCGTTAAAACGATATAAATAGGGTTAGCTATTGCCAAAGGAATAATGCCTTTAGGAACCATATATAAGGCAATGATGAACTCGATAACTGTAATACCTAACAGTACGAAGAACACCTGCCATATTTTTTTACGGCTCATGGTGTCATGCTCTGCATGATCGTGTTCTTGTGTATGATGTGTTTCTGACGACATGATAAAATCAGATTAAAATAGTGGTAATTAAACTAAATAGAAGAATGTGAACACGAATACCCAAACAAGGTCTACAAAGTGCCAGTACAAACCAACCTTTTCAACCATAAGGTAACTGCCGCGACGATCGTAAGTACCGGCCAGCACGTTGATTAAAATAACGATGTTAATAATTACACCACTAAACACGTGGAAACCATGGAAACCGGTAATGGTAAAAAATAAGTTTGCAAACTGTTGTGTATATACAGTCGACGGCTTTACACCTTCAGGGAAGAATTCGCTTATCTCGTGAGGAATTTTACCCCAATTGAAACCTTCGTGGAAAAGGTGATTCCACTCTAGGGCCTGACAACCCAGGAACATAAAACCGCCAATAACAGTAGCGATTAACCAACCTGCAACCTCTTTACGAGCACCGCGGTGACCGGCTTCAACGCCTAATACCATTGTAACCGAACTCATGATGAGAATAAAAGTCATGATACCTACAAACACGAGTGGAGCACCGTGTTCTATCATGCCGGGTACCGACTGGAATATACGATCAGCAGCTGGCCAGCTATCAGAGCTGAAACGCAACGCACCGTAAGCAATTAGTAAGGATGAAAAAGTAAATGCATCTGATAACAGGAAAAACCACATCATCATTTTGCCGTATTCAACCGAAAACGGCGACCGTCCGCCAGCCC
>CAJYSL010000365.1 GCA_913777515.1 uncultured Mucilaginibacter sp. | reverse complement strand
GGCCGCGCACGAGATGAAAAAGGCGTAGAGTTTTTTCATATAGTTTAATTAATTAAATTCTGTTACGATAAACGTATTTTTGAAGCATGCTAAAAGTAGTGCACATTAATACTTACGACGGTAACGGCGGTGCCGGACGCGCCTGCCTGCGCCTGAACAAAGCATTGCATGCCGAAAATATTGATTCTAAGATAATTGTGCACTATAAGTTTGGTAAAAATCCTGCGGTATTAACGTTTAACAGCAATGCCATACAAAAAGCTTATACTGCGGCAACCATTGTGTTAGAGCGTATTATAGCCAAAAGACTACTCAAACCTTTAAAACGAACCCCGTTTTCTTTTACCTGGTTCGGGCGGTCGGTAGTTAACCATCCTGATGTTAAAGCGGCCGACATTATACACCTGCACTGGGTGAATCACAGTTTTTTAAACCCCGGCCACCTGGCCGAGCTCAAAAAGCTAAACAAGCCTATCGTGTGGACTTTTCATGACAGCAATTCCTTTACCGGCGGCTGCCACGTGCGCTATACCTGCGACCATTTTGTACGCCAGTGCGGCTACTGTCCACTGCTTAAAAAAGCAGATGCCAATGACACATCGCACCAGATATGGCAGCAAAAGCATGATGCGTATCGGCAACTGCAGTTCAACATCATTGCACCAAGTGCGTGGATGCTGAGCTCAGTATTGCAAAGCAGCCTGATGCACGACCGCCCCGTATTGCAAATACCGAATACGCTCGAGACAAACATTTTTAAACCGTCGGACAAACAGGCGGCTAAAAAGGCCTTGGGTTTGCCCGAAGACAAGTTTATTTTTTTGACCGGCTTTATGCCCTCGCGCAAAGACCTGCACAAAGGCACCAGCTATTTATTGGAGAGCCTGGATTTATTGAAAGAGCGACTTGGCGTTAAGGCCGACCAAATTGAGCTGGTGGTTTTTGGCAACCGCAACGAAAAAGATGTGCCTGACTTTGCTTTTAAAACCAGCTTTTTAGGTACCATTAGTGATGACGAAAAGCTGGCGCTATGCTATTCGGCTGCTGATGCTTTTTTGATACCGTCGTTGGAAGATAACCTGCCCTATACGGTGATGGAAAGCCTGGCCTGCGGTACACCGGTAGTTGCTTTTACTACCGGAGGTATACCCGATATGGTGCAGCATGAGCAAAACGGCTACCTGGCCGAATACCGCTCGTCTAAAAGCCTGGCCGATGGCATGGAATGGGTAATTAACCATACCGACCGGACGGCCTTGCAACAACAGGCCCGACAAACGGTGATGACTAAATATGCCGAACCGATTATAGCGCAAAAGCATGTGCAGTTGTACCGGCAATTATTGAACACGGCACATCCCGGAGGACAGCATGTTTAAGCCTGTACTCAGCGTAATTACCGTTGTTTATAATAACGCCGAACATATTGAACGTACGCTGCTTTCGGTCATCAATCAAACGTACGACCGTATTGAGTACATCGTGATTGACGGCGGTTCGACTGATGGTACCTTAGCCATTATCAAAAAGTATGCTTCCAATATACACCTGTCGGTGAGCGAACCGGATAAGGGTATTTATGATGCCATGAACAAGGGCCTTGCTTTAGCCACCGGCGACTACGTCTTATTCATGAATTCCGGCGATGAGATATACGCACCCGACACGGTAACTTCTGTTTTTGCGGCTGCACCTGATGCTGATATTTATTACGGCGAAACTGAAATGATTAATGCCCAGGGCGAAAGCCTGGGTCAGCGTCGCCATAAAGCACCAAAGCAGTTTACCTGGCGCGATTTCAAATACGGCATGAGCATCAGTCACCAAGCTATTTATATTAAAAGGTCTTTAGCACAGCCTTACGCTCCAAAATATCAATTGAGTGCTGATATTGATTGGATTTTACAAGCTGCCAAACAAGCCAAAAAAATTGTTAATGTTCATCGTTATGTGGCTAAATACCTGGTAGGCGGTATGTCGAAAGCTAAACACAAACAAAGCTTGTTAGAGCGTTTTGACATCATGCATAAGCATTATGGTTTGGTGCCAACGCTATTTAACCATATAGTGATTGCTTTTAACCTGGGCTGGTACTGGCTGCAACATCGCCGTACTAACGATTGAGGCTGATGAGATAGTATCAGCGTTTATTTTTCTCCAGCTTTTGTTTTAAAAATCTCACCCCACGCTGCCAAAGGCTGCCTTTCCGGTTTTTGAGGAACTGCTTGATGGCTTCATACGCCTGAGAATTTTCCTGCAGCGTTGACGGGAAATGCGTAACCGGCTTTTGCGCAATTTGCACCTGGTACATATCCTCATTGTTAGAGTGCGTTCCGCTGCCGTCATGCCCGATGTTGTGAATTAAGGATTGCGACGGGTTTAACGTAAACCCATGTTGCAGAAAAATGGAGGCGTACCAGCGTATGGCCCAGGAGTTATTTTTACCCGCCTTAAACTCCTGCATCTGTTTCCAAAAATTCATGGTGCCCTCAATTGAAAACTGATGAATTTTTTCATCGTCAAACTGCGCCATTAATTTATCAACGTCGGGCTCAAAGCTTTTCCAAGCCCGTGCCCAGGTAGCCCAGCCCCAACTCGTAGCGGCGCGGTAAAAAAACGTTTCGGGCAGGTTTGGCGTTTTTAAATTGTACATGTAAGCACCAATATGCATTACTTCGGGCTGGTCGGCATAGCGGTCGAGCGCGTCATTAAAATACTGCAGCGTATAAGGCGATGAAACCAAATCATCTTCAAACACGATGACTTTGCCATATTGGTTAACCAATTGCGCAACCCCATTGATGATAGAGTTGGCTAAACCTATGTTGGCAGTGCGCTCAATAATCTCGATGCGCTTAAAGCCGGTAACCGTTTTGGCCAGTTGCCTCACCTGCGATACGGCTTCGCGAGAGGTTTCATCCTTGGCCGCATCCGAAAATATGAATAGTTCAGAACTATCGGCTAAAACATTCTTGCTTAAGCTGTCTAAAGTGCGTTGGGCATGGTCGGGCCGGTTATACAAAAATATTGCTATAGGTGCCAGTTGCCTCATACCCCAATTAATCCGTTAAAATATTTGTGCCTGTGCGTCGGTCTTGCTACAAAGCACGGTATAGGCATTCGCTAACTGCTCCTGCTTTTTTTTACCCATTAAATTACCCAAGCTGTTCTTAACTGCATATTCCGCCGCTATTCTTATATCAGTCAGTAAGCTTTTGGGCTTTTTTTGGTTGATGTAAGTATTAAACTTAGTTACCTCGGGCTCAATCATCGAGGTGAGGTCGGCTACAATTTCAAAGCCTTCGGTACGCAGCAGGTAACGCAATGAGGTTGGGGTATAAACGTTGATGTGGCCATAAGCCAAGAAATGCTTGATGCGGCCGTCAACGTTGGCCTTGTAATCGCGCGGCACCTCAATAACACACATTTTGGCCACACGCTTTAATTCGCGCAGCAACAAGCGCTCGTGCTCTACGTGCTCCAGTACGTGCGAAAGGATAATTAAATCGAAACTATTATCAGCAAAAGGCAAATGATAACCGTCAAATACCTGTACTGATTTCAGATTTTTGATATTGCGCGACTGAATATAAGCCACTCCGCTATCCGAAATTTCGACTGCATGATATTCGGGTGCAAAACTTTGCTCAGACAATATTTTTAAAATACTGCCGTCGCCGGCACCTACTTCGAGCACTTTGTTAAACGTACGGCCTTTGCAAACGTCACCAATATGCTGAGCTTTGTATTTGGCACCCAGCATACGCCAGGCCTCATCGTGCTTTTTATAAAATTCGTCGTAGGCGGTTTTAACGTTACCGCTCAGCTTATCATCAGCCATAGCTTAAATGCCTAAACAGTTATCAGCCTTATAAAATACTGTAGTTGATTTATAATAAAACAAGCCTGGCGATATACCACTGAACGGTATTTGCTTAAATCCTTTATCAAGTAAATAACTGATACCGTCGCGATAATCCGGCCTTTCTGAATCATCTAGGATGATTACGCCATTTTCAGACAGCGCTTCAACAGCCTGGATGCAGCAATTTACCCGGTCGCGGCCGTCCACAATAATAATATCAAAAGCTTCGCCCAGCTTAACAGGCATACGGCAGTAATCGCCGTCACGCTGTAATTCGCAAAAAATAATTTCTGCATTATCTGGCTTGGCTTTGCTCACTTTTTCAAACCACTCCTGGTCGTGCTCTACCGACACCACAATACCGGTACGTTGTGCATAAAAGGTAGTGGAGTTGCCCGAACCGAACTCAAACACGGCATGTTCGGGTTTGAGGCGGTCTTTAATAAAGTCAATAAACGAGTAAGTTACCCACGGAATAGGATTATTATTACCATCAACCGGGGATTTGCTGTCAAAAGCCTTGAACCAGCCAATAGTATTGAGGTACCCTTTGCTGTTGAACGAGAGTAAAGAACGCAGCCTTTCCGGCTGTTTTATCAATTGCAGAAGTAAAGAAAAATTGCTCAACGATTAAATGCTTTTTGAAAAAGTGAAATTAAGAATAAAGATTTTAACATTTGCACGCCCTGCCCCCGAGTTTT
>CAJYSL010000364.1 GCA_913777515.1 uncultured Mucilaginibacter sp. | reverse complement strand
GGCGGCGGTTAAATAAGTAAATTTTGTAACTGTCATATTTACACTTAAAATCAGAGGCAAGAAGGCAGGCTAAATCACTAAAAGATGATTAAAGTTTACTTTCAGGAATTAAGCTGTAAGCCGGTTTAAAATCGGACTCTAAAGTAATCAAAAATCGGTCAACGATAACACCCGGGTCAATTAAATATAATTTGAGCTGATGTTTACCGGGCGGCAATGAAGGGAGGTTGAATTTGCGGACAGCACTATTACTTAACACATTATTTTTCCATTCTGTACTTCGCCCCTCAGTTTTAAAATTGACCACTTGCGGCGAGCCGCCATCTACCGAAACCGCGTAGCGCATGCCGTAAGCTTTGTTAAGCGGATGAGTTGGCAAAGTAAAAATCTGCAATTGAGGCTTTGCGGCCTTAGTCATGGTGTAAAAATCATAGCTAACCCAAGCTGCTGATTTCAGAGACGGCTCTGCGGTGGCTTCCTCGTTCAGCGGTAAAGCTACTAAAGCATTCTGTGCATAGCCCAACGTACTGTCGGCCTGCCAATGAACTGCGCCCTGATTTTGCCCGCTCTGATAATTACCGGCAAATATGGATACCACGCCGTCATGTTCTATCGCCCCCTTATAGTTAGTGAGTGCGGCCAATTGGCTATTATTGGCCGTAACATTTACGCTATAGGTTTTACCGTCGGCGTTGATGCTAACCTGGGCCGTATGCAGAGCAGGCTGCCCGGATAAAAGCTTCCAGTTAATGTTCAGATAGATGCGACTTTGCCTTTGGTTAGTATTATTGGCCAACTGACCATCTTTGCCGGACAATACAACCCAAGGCTGCGAAGCGGTAGCCGTCCACTGGATATCAGCAGCTTTTTGCAGGAAGATATCTATAAACTTTGCATGCTGCAACCATGGGTAAAATGCCGGCAAAGTGAAATCCTGCCGGGTGGCTTGCGCCGAGTCGGGATAATTGCCTTCGGGCGCAATGTTCCAAATATTTACCGCTGATTTCAGGTTGATTACCGGCAGCTCCGGCTCCTGATAAACCGGCAGGTTGCGCGGTTGCATCGACATGATGTTTTTCCATTTACCACCCGCGAGCTGGTTATTGTAATAAGCTGTTTCGGTAATGATGTTTTGGTAAGCCTGCTTACTTTTATCAGCATACTCTTGTGCTACTAACCGGTTTTGCTTAGCGTACAGGTAGGCCTTATCACGATACAAAAATTTTTGATTCATTAACGATGCGCCCACAACTGGATGGTAAACCAATTCATAAAAAGTATCCTTATTAATCAGCGTGGCGTTGGTGTATAGCGCCTTTGCCTGAGCGGTCAAGGCTTGGTATTGGTCAACCCGGCGTTGCGCCTCATCACCGTAGGCAAAATGGTTATAAGCAGTGTAGTTGGTTTTGGTAGTAGGCTCAGTTTGGCTCCAGCCCATAAATTCGGGGCGACGCTCCCAGGCTAATTGGTAGTATTGCTTTATCAGATTTGCAATGTTGGTGGCATTTTCAGCGCCCCATTTGCCTGCACACCACTGCTGTAAATGTGTTGTCAGATACCTGCTGTTCTTGAACGGTTCGGCTTGGTAAGCCATATCTAAAAACAGCTGCATGTTATACTCGCAAGGTTTAATGTCGCCTACGTTAAGCACCCAGATGTTTTTGGCCTGCATGGCGTAAGCTTTCATCATTTCCTCGCGCATCAGTGCCGGGTTGGTGGTACTCAGCCACAAATAATCGTGCGGCCGCCCCCAATATGATGCATGGTAATACACGCCCGACCCGCCCGAGCGCTGCTGCTCTTGCGCATTACTCAAACGTTGGATGTAACCATAGTTATCGTCGGGCCAAACCAACGTGATATCTTCCGGAACTTTTAAGCCGCTTTCGTATACATCCAATACTTCTTTGTAAATGGTAAACGCCTGCGGCACTTTTTTGATGTCGGGGTTCACATACTTTTGCAGCAACCCGCGCTGGTCGGCAAATATTTTTTCCAGCAGTGGCACTGCTTCTTTCGGCGATTTCACGCCTTCCATGCCGCTATCGTGCACGCCGCGCATACCCATGCTGTAGATGGCATTATTGGCGCTGCTTTCTTTTACCCGGCTTTCCCAATAGCTGTATACTTTAGGCTGATTGGTGATGTAATTAAACGCACCCATGGTTTTCTCGTTCCACTCGCCCACATTGTTACGCAACATGGGCTCGGCATGTGATGAGCCTACCACAATGGCGTAATCGGCTGCTGCTTTGGCATTACCGGGATAAGAATAAAATGCTTTGGTGCTGGGATGCATGGCCGGCCAAATTAGGTTGGCCTTAAGCCGCAGCAGCAATTCGAAAACCTTGGCGTAAGTTTTCGGACCGATGTCGCTGGTTTCGGGCTCAAAAGTTTTGGCAGCCCAGGGCTGCAGACCCCAATCTTCATCATTAATAAATATGCCGCGATATTTGACGGAAGGTGGCGCTGACACATAGCGGTCAACATTGATACTTAAGCTTTTTTGCTGCACCGGTGCTACATCGGCCCACCAGTACCATGGCGATACTCCGATACGCTCCGATATATTAAAAACACCATAAGCCGTTCCGCGTACATCGCTACCCGTAACAACCAAAGCCTGGTTAACATTTTTAACGGGATGACTGATGGTTTGCAGCATATAACTCTCCCATTTGCCTTGCAAGGCTTTAGTATCGAGGTGCAGGCTCCTGATTAAAGCCGACTGCATCGTGCCTATCAAAATCACGTTTCCGCTTGCCTTACTGATGCTGTTGGTTACTTTAGGCAAATAGCCGCTCACCTGCTGAATATCGCGTGCCAGTAAACTGGCCGCAATAGAATCCAGCTGATGCTCGCCAGGCGCGTACACAATAGTAACTTTGCTTTGCGGCGTAACCAAATCAAACGGCACTGCCTGCAACTTTGAGCCCGTAAAAATCAGACTGGCAATCAACAGCGAAAAAAATTTAAACTTCATTTTTTCAGGGAGGCGTCTATATTACAAAAGCCTTCTGTTAAAAAGGCTTTTGTAATAGTTAATCAATAAACAATGGTTGTAGGTGCGCTAAAAACGCTTAGTAACTTACCAGTTTTACCGGCCCCAGCAAACCTGATGGCATCGGTTTCCAGTTAGAGGCATCGAACGGTTTGTAGTCGATGTTCACAAAATTGATTTCGTGGTATTTGCGCCATTCTATCTTGTGCTGGTCCATGTACCTGATGCGGTTGGCCATGAGGTTATCAACCTCAACCTTAATGGTATTGCTACCGGTTTTAAGGAAACTACCTACGCGGGCTTTGAAAGGGATACTCCATAAAATACCCACTTCTTTCCCGTTAATCCACACCCGGGCACTTTCATCCACCTGGCCCAAGTCGAGCACGTACTCGCCGGTCTTTTTGGCGGGTAAATTAAAGGTGCTGGTATAAACGCCGGTACCCGAAAAGTTTACGGCTGTAGTATCGCCTAAATCAGTCCACGAGGTAAGTTGAGGTAACTTTTTAGCGGCAGGCAATACCGGACCGCCTTGGGTAAACTCAAGTTTCCAGGTATTATCCAGCTTTACTTCGCCGGTTGGCTTATCCAAATAGCGCCATTTAGGCAGAGTTGCCTTGGCTTGTTGCCCGGCCATCAATATTAAGGCTTCGCCCGATTGCAATTGCACCCGTACCATGCTTTGGTTTTGCCCTGCAGTTACAGGCGCTGTACCGTAGCTGCCGGTTTGCGGGTCCATAATAGTTACCGAAGCAAACTTTCCGTTTAGCGGCAGTTGGGTATCGATGGCTTTATGGGTATGATTAACGAGGTAGTAGTATTTACTGCCGTTCACATCCCGGCGGATAAACTGTAATCCGGTCTCTACCAGTTTTTCACCTTTTACCGATGCCAGTGTTAGCGCATCTTCGAGGTTACCCGATAGCAAAACTTTGCCGCTGCCTACAACTGCCTGCTTTACGCCATTACCGGCATTGTTAAACTTTAATGCCGCCAATATTTGTTTGAGTTGAGCCCTGCGCCCTTGCACATCAGCCAAGCCGGGAACATCTTCGGGCAGTTTCTGGAATACTACGGTAGCTCCCTGGCCTGCTATTTTTAAAATTTGCTGCAAGGTTTCTACCGGCATCATGGTACACTCAGGTACAACTAAAACTTTATAATTGGCGTTGGCACTGGTTTTTATACCTGCACCGCTGCCTGTACTTTTAGATAATGCCAGGTCGGATACAAAATCTAAACTGTAGCCTTCTTTTTGCAGGCCAACCGCATTTTTGTAGAACGGTGTAGGTATCAGCCATTCTTTAATATCATGTATGGCTAAAGGCATGTCTAACCCTTTGGGATGATTCCATGCATCATATATCGGCCAGTACATCAGTATTTCGTTATCAGCGCGACCCGATTGCAATACCGACTGGCAACGGGTGATGTAACCGTTTAGCCCCATAGCATGGCTCCACAAACTGTTATCGGGCACCATATTCATGGAGGCATAAAACAGCCAGCCCGGAAATTTTACATCCTCGGGAGAGTAAGTAGTGCCGTGATAAAACACATGGTTTACCCCCGATAAAAATATCTGCTCTACCTCGGGCTTGCATTGCGAATACGAGGTTTTGAAATGCTCAGTCAACCACGTAAACGTTTCGGACGAGATTAAAGGCTTACTGTTTACATGCCCGGCCGAAGAAGCAAACTTGAGCATAATAGGGTTAGGGTCTACATTACGCACATCGGCACTATCACGGCGCAAGCCTGGTATAGGAAATTTACTCGAACCAAAGGTTTCACACTCGGGTATATCTACCGTTCCATACAAATCCAGCAAATTACCCGGCGAACCGTGCGACTGGTTTTTGGTAATGCTTTTTAAACCATGCGCCCAGTTGGTCCAGTTTTGAGTAAAGTTATGGAGCAGCATATTGCTCATGGTTTCGCGGTAATCAGACTTTACGCGGCCTACCATTTCAGTATCATCATTGCTCATCAGCTCGCGCAAATGCATGCGCAAATCGTAACCGTGATCTTTCTGAAAGGCATCAAACAGCGTAGGCGACCAGCTGGCACCGTATACTTCGTAACTGTCGTTAAAATAAGCGCGTACTGCAGGTTTTCCGCCTTTATAAGCATCGGTAAAGCGGGCCAGATAGACATCAGTAGCCGTTTTTGATAGGTGGTCGAGCGTATAACCCTCACCGCCCGGCGCAGCGCGTTTTACTTTTTGCAGGGTTTTGCCCACAAAGGCAGCATAAATTTCGGTTTTGATTTTAACCGGCGCCATGTTAAAATTCCCGTTGGCATCCACCTTATCCATTATGTTGGTGGCATTGCCTTTATCATCATAAGCTACCAAAGCCTGCAATACGGCCACATCACGCTGTTTAGGGTCGTTTACCCGGATGGCTTCTTTTATAATATCACCGGGGTTCAGTTTATAGGTTTGGATAATTAGCTTACTGGCGGCATCGGCCGTTTTAATTTGCGGACCGCCAAAAGGCCAGCCGGTACCAGTGTTCATATCCACGCCCATACCCAGCTGCGCTGCCGTAGCCGTAGTGTAGTTAAGCATATCCATCCACTTGGGCGACAAAAAATCGATGTACCGATTCTCATACCCGATGGCTCCGTAAATAGGTGTTACCTCCACCCCACCAAAACCGGCTTGCTGGTACTTGCGCAGCAGCATGCCCAGATTTTTTTGGTCAACGGCATTACCCATCCACCACCAACGGGTCCAGGGCCGGGTTTCTTTTTTTACAGCAGGCCAAACGGATGGCTGCTTAGTTTGCGCAACGCCCGATGTAGCCACCGCGCAAAAGGTAGTGATGTATAAAAAACGCTTTAACAACATGGTATAAAGTTTTATTACCTGATGATTAGTCCATATGAAAAACCTCGACCAGCGGTTTGCTTACCGGCGAGTTATCCGGGTTGGTTTCCATAATGTCGGCCATGTAGGCCCACCATTTTTGTACAATTTCGGTGCTGCCTAAATCCTGCGATGACTGGCCGGATTGCAACTGTACACCAAAAAGGGTGTTGGTTTCTTCGTCTAAAAATATGGTATAGTCGCTGATACCGTTGGCTTTGAGTAATGCAGCCAGCTCAGGCCAAATTTCGTCGTGGCGTTTTTTATATTCGTTTTTAAAGCCTTCTTTCAGCTTCATTTTAAAAGCTACCTTTTGCATAATTCTTCTCTATTTATAAACGAGCAACATGGTTAGCGCTGCTCTGATAGTTCACTGTTAAAATAATTCGTCTTTTACCGGGCGGGTAAAGTTTTGCTGGTTCTTGCCTGCTTGCTCCAACAATCCAAAGTAAAAATATAACGTACGTTTGGTCGTACCATTAATATGATTAACCTCACTCTGCGGACCTAACTTAGAAGTATTGCCGTCAATTTTTAAGGCCAGCTTGGTACCCTCGGCCGGTATAGCATCCAGGAATGATAAGTTACCCGATGGCAAACCCGGGAAAGGCTTAACACCCGACAGGCCATAAAAATCAAACAGGCGCACATACAAATCAGGCTCTTTGGCCGCCATTAAAAACTTGCCCTCCACCGTATTCAGTTCCATCCAGGTTACATTGGCAAAATAACCTTTAAACTCCGGGAATATCCAGGGTGCACTGCCAGTTTGGGTATTATTGTAAGGGTTAATCCAAACATCATCAACCACACCTTGTAACCTATTTTTCCAGACACGGTACGGGCCTTTGCCCAGCCATTTAGCACCCAAAACGTAGTTTTCAGGGTAGGTAAAGGTGATGCCTGCATAGGGGTAATCGCCTTGCAAGGCATACTCATAATCAAGGCTTACCCAGCCGCTACCAAACATTTTCCAGCGAGCATATTTCATATCGCCGGTATAGCTTATTTCTACCACCTCGCCATCGGCTTCTTGGCGGTGTTTGATGTCTTTAAATGTGGCGTTACCACTTACCAACTCAGGTCCACCACCAAAAGAGATAGGGTCGCCGGCGTAACCAATCAGGTTAACAATCTGCCCGTTCCTTTTGCTGAAGGTTAGCGCAATGGCACCTGCCTTCAACTGCAAAGTCGAATCAGTTTCGGCAACCTGCAACGGGGTTTTGCCGGTCAAACTCATTACATTATTCAGCAAACGGTCGTTGCTATTTTTCCATACCCAGCGGTAAACCTCATTTTTAAACGGGTCGTAAGCCGATAAAGCCAGTGCATCGTAGCTTTTCCAGTCGGCAGGTAAGTTTAATGCCAGGTTACCGGTTGCCAGGGGCGCTACAGACGGGCCGGTAAATGAGCCTTTCTTTTTGGCGATGTAGCCGCCATCCTGCTCATTAGGCTTACGGTAATCAATCAGTTCCCAGTTAAACGTACACTGGTTTAGATTGGTAAAATGGAAACGGTTTTCAACCGCAATACCGCCCTTAAAATCAGCAGGTAGAGTTTTCAGCGTGATGTGTACCGGCGAGTAAATTTCGCGCATGGCATAAAAGCTGCCCTCTTTTTCGCGGTGCGGACCTAAAACACCATCAGGTGCGTTTACGCCGTTTACATCAATCATATTATTTTGGTCGGTGCGCACAATACCCTCATCCACTAAAGCCCATATAAAGCCGCCACCGCTGCGTTTTGATTTCCAGTGCAGCTCCCAAAAATCGGATAGGCCTGTGGCCCCACCGCCGTCGTCCTGCGCATGCAAAAACTCGGTAGGCATGTAAATGTTGGTGTCGGCCAATATACTTTTGGTGCTGTAGTAATCTTCGTAGTGATTACAGTCGATGCCATTAAAGGCATTGCCCGGACGATGGTGCGGATGGATTACGGGGCGCTTAGAAAAATCGTATTGTGTAAAATACTGGTCGAGTTCTTTGTTAGTACCACCCTCGTTACCGTTATCCCAAAATATGATGGATGGATGGTTTACGTCGCGCAGCACCATTTCTTTCACCAGCTTTTTACCGGCCGGGGTACTGTAAGCTTTCTGCCAGCCAGCCAGTTCGTCCAGCACGTAAAGTCCTAATGAATCGCAGATTTCCAGAAACTTTTTATCGGGCGGGTAATGAGACATACGCACGGCATTCATGTTCATTTCCTTCATCAGCTTTACGTCCATCAGCTGGATATCATCATTAAGCGTACGCCCGGTTTCGGGCCACCAGCTATGACGGTTTATACCCTTCATTTTAATATTTACGCCGTTGAGGTATATCCCATCGCCTTTACGAATCTCGATAGTACGAAAACCAAATTTTTCGGACGTTTGATATACCGTATTAGCTCCCGCTTTTAAGGCGACGTTTACTTTATAAAGATTAGGCGTTTCGGAAGTCCATAACAGGGGGTTGCTTACCCTGGTCATCAGGTTTACCACGCTATCGGCCGGGCGCACGGTGGCAGTAGTGCGGTTAACCACTTTCCCCTTAGCATCGGTAATCTCGGTAACCAGCTGCAGTTTTTGCTTAATATGCTCGGGGCGTACCTGCATTTTAAAACTACCATCGGCTTTGGCATCAATAGCCAAGTGACTAATATGCTGTTTAGGATAAGCCGCCAAATAAACCGGGCGAAAAATACCGCCGAATACCCAATAATCAGCCAAACGCTCGGCATTATTTACCGAAGCATCGGCCGACATTTTGCTTACCCGAGCTTCGAGCAAGTTATTGTTGCCAAATTTTAGCTTATTGCTGATGTTGTATTTAAACTCGTAAAAAGCGCCCTGGTGCTTGTCGCCGGCCGATTGACCGTTAATTTTCACTTCGGTATCGGTCATGGAGCCTTCAAAAACCAGGTAAACATCCATATCTTTCCAGGCTTGCGGTACCTGGAAATTTAGTTTGTAAATACCTTGCTCGTCGGCAAAGCGGAAGTTTTTGCCGTAGGTTTTATAATCACGACCGTAATTGTAATTGCCGAAGCCTTGTTGTTCCCAGCAAGACGGAACCGCTATTTTGGTCCAGTAACCGCTTTTACGTCCACCCGTGCAATAAAAATCCCACAACACATTGGTGCGGTTATCTTTACCCGACAGGTATTTGATTTGCCGCATGCCCGGTGCAGGTGCAGCCTCAGCACGTAAAAACATTACCGACAACAGCAATGCTAAAAAAAGTTTAACTTGAACAGGTAAAGCGTATTTGTTAATTATCATAGGCTGTTATATCAAGAGTTACAGCGCGGTACAAACACCATCTGCTATTGCTCTTATTGACATTATACTTTTTTATCCGTTTACGTCACTGTCGTGATAGTAATCCTGTTGTGATTAAACGTACCCGGCAGATGCAAAATGAATAAAAGCATCATGATTTAATTTGACTGTAAGTTTTATAATCGGTTTTGGAGCACAATGTACCTACTCGGGCAAACTCATCTATCCTGAACCGTCATGTTTTGCCTGTAACATTTTTATACAATATTTGCATCGGAACAGGCATGATGCCTTAGGATGGTTACACTAATGCGGTTGATTAGGTTCGAAGTTACAACGATACAATAGCCTTGCCCTATAGATAGAATTAACTGCCGCTAACTGATTATCTTTGAAAACCAAATTTCCGCAATGAGTAGTCTATATTTAATTACCTTGAAAGCATCGCTATTTTTGAGGATGGCCAGCTTATTTACCGGTAGCTATACCGGCAATTCGAACCATCTTTTGGCCGATACAGTGATACGCGCCGAAGGCAATCCCATCATCAAACATAAATACACCGCCGACCCAGGTGCTATGGTTTACAAAGGCAAAGTTTACCTGTATACCGGGCACGATGAAGCGCCCAGAGCGCAGCCCCGTTACGTAATGCACGACTGGTTGTGCTTTTCGTCGCCGGATATGGTAACCTGGACCGAACATCCTTCTCTGTTGAAAGTAACTGATTTTACCTGGGCTAAAGATGATGCCTGGGCATCACAAGTGATTGAGCGCAACGGTAAATTTTACTGGTATGTTGCGGTTGAGCATAAAACCATTCATGGCAAGGCTATTGGCGTAGCCGTGGCTGATAGCCCGATAGGCCCGTTTAAAGATGCTCGTGGTTCGGCCATCATTACTAACGATATGACTACCGAAGCTAAGATTAGCTGGGATGATATTGACCCCTCGGTATTTATTGATGATGACGGGCAGGCCTACCTGTTTTGGGGTAACACCACTGCCCATTATGCCAAATTAAAAAGCAATATGATTGAGCTGGACGGCCCCATACAAACCATTAAAGGCTTACCGCGCTATACCGAAGCTCCTTGGATACACAAACGCAATGGGTGGTATTACCTATCTTACGCCAGCGAATTTCCCGAAAAGATATGTTACGCCATGAGTCGCAACATCAATGGTCCCTGACAGTATAAAGGGATTATCAACGAGATTGCCGATAACTCCAATACTAACCACCAGGCCATCATCAACTTTAAAGGCAAAGATTATTTTATCTACCACAACGGTGCCCTCACACCCGATGCCGGAAGCTACCACCGTTCGGTATGTATTGATTATTTGTACTACAACCCGGATGGCACCATTAAAAGGGTGATGATGACTACTGAAGGGGTCAAAAAGGCGAAGTAAGGTGTGTCTTTATGATTGATGAAAAAGATTTTTGCTTACATTATTGCATAGGGATTTCCATGAAATAATGCAAGCAAAACTCAAAGGTCATCAAGAAGCGCTTAGATGCCCTGTTAAGGGCTACCTGTTTATAGAAACCATAAGA
>CAJYSL010000363.1 GCA_913777515.1 uncultured Mucilaginibacter sp. | reverse complement strand
CTCTCCTTTGCTGTCTTTGTGCGTTTCGTGGTTAAAGTAATAATCCAGCGTCACGGTTTGGGCGTTAGCGCCGAAAGCAATAAGAGTGAGTGGCAGCGCCAGGCTATAGATAAACTTTTTCATTTCTATAAGCAGGTGTAGTTAAAGTAAAGGCTAAGCTAAACATTTTCGGGGCAATGTTTCCAAGCCACTTTTCAGCCAAAATCAATCAACCTCTTTGTTATCAGAGTCAACTATGTTTTTTTATCCTGCGTGTGATTCTCCGCTTTCTTTACCTCATTGCGTTCACTGACGGGGCGCTAACTTTCCAGGTCTTTTTTGTCCTGTTCAACTTTAGCATCAGTGTTCACATCGCCTTCGTTTTTGTTTTGTTCGGTAGTTATCGTTAGTCGAATTTAATAGCTATTGGCTATTTTTTATCTCGCTAAACAGCGATATATAACCAACAACTTTTAAGTGTAAAACGTGATTTTTAAAGATGAGATTAAATTTAATCATCTTATAATTAAAACCAACACATCTTATTGTTGTTGACTACCAATAATACAAAAATACAGATACCATGGAAACTACCACAAAAGCAACCGAAGTAATAAGTGATTTAATTGAAATCAATAACGACCGTTCGGACGGTTTTAAACGCGCTTTAAAAGATTTAGGCGATGGTGATTTTGATTTGAAAACATTATTTGAGCAATACAGCACTCAAAGCCGTGAGTTTGCACAAGAGTTAACTGCTTTAGGCGTAACACACGGTGCCGATACCGATACCGGCAACAGTGCATCAGGTACATTACACCGCGCCTGGATTGAGGTAAAAGCATTATTTTCAGGCCACGACCGTAAGGCCATTTTACAAGAGTGTGAGCGCGGCGAAGATGCCATTAAAAAAGCCTATCGTGAGGCCCTGATGCCAGAAAGCGAATTGACGTCTGAAGCTATCCAACTGATTACCCGTCAGTCACAAGCTATCAATGAGTCGCACGACCGCATTAAAGCATTACGCGACAGCGCAGAGTAATTTGCAATTCAACAATAGTCCGCAGAAGGCTGCTCTTTAATTAGAGCAGCCTTCTTGGCTTTTAGCGCAATTATTGGATGATTTGTTTAAGTATGGATTCAAACTATCAATCTTTGGAACGGTAATTGAAAAGTGATAGGTAACCAACATTTACTATTATGGCAACTAAATCAAAAAAAGAATCGTGCTGGGACGGATACGAAAAGAAAGGCACCAAAGAAAAAAATGGTAAAACCGTACCTAACTGCGTAAAGTCATCTTCAAAAAAGAAAGACTAATCATTCGGTACATGCAAATAAAAAACTCATCGTGTGTTAAGCAGGATGAGTTTTTTTAGTTTCAATCGGTTGCCTTTGCACCAGCCGTATTTTTCGTTTTGTTATTTTCTACATCAAACGTTCGTAGTTCAGCAATGGCTTGCTGTACGCCGGCTATATCTTCGGGATGGTCTTTAAATAACTGGTGCAGACCTTCGGCATCTTCAAAATGAGCAATGAGATGTTGCTGTAATTCTTTGTCCATGTGCATAAATTGTTCTTTTTGCAGTTTGCATAGTAACTCGCAATAGCTTTTGTCGGCAAGTTTGTATTCACCAAATTGCTGCGGATGGCCGGTATCTAAATTAATATCAGTTAAAGTAAGCCCCCGCTGGTCCCAGGTTTGTAGGGCATTGCCATATTTTTGAATAATGGTATCAAATACGCTTACAAATCTCTTTTCACCCTGTGGGCCCGGATAAACAAACTTTAGGGTTTTTAAAGGACCTATTTTGGGTAAAATCCGAATTAAAAATGCCAAAGCGCGGGCTTTAAAATCGGGCCTGGTTTTACCATCGCTGCCAAACTCAGTGCGGTACATGCGGCTGCTCATTTTGTATCTGAAGCTACGCTTGGTGGCTTTAGTGTTTACTTTAACAATATCATCTTTCTTGGCTTTCCATGCCTGCCTGGTCATGGCCGGAAAGAGATTTTTTACCCCCCAGCGCATGATAGATACGCTCGATTCAAAGTTTTTAAACAATGCGCCTAAGTCCTGTCCATAGGTTTTTAAAAAGGCTCGTTGCAATGGCTCTTTGGCTACGTTAAACCCGATAAAATCATGATAGGCAACCGAGGCGTAATTACTACGGCCTACTTGTACCACGTCATAAGCAAATTCCATCCGGCTATGCGACAGGTGGTCTTCGTCATAAGTAACTACATTGCCAAATTTGGCCTTAAGCTTAGGGTAAATCTCGGGCACGGTAACGTTAGTAGCCATGCTATGACCATACTGGTCAGCAATGTAATGTGACAAAGCACCTAAGGCAAATGCATATTCATTGAGGCTACGCTCCTCGTGCAGCAAGTTGATGATAAAATCGCCGCTGCGCACGTAGTGCATTAAGTCGGTAAAATAAGCGTTACCGCCTGGCATGTAGCCAATATCAAGCACCAGGCTGCCACCGTAAGCATAAGAGTGGGCCTTTATCAGGTCATCCAGCGTAGCATCCGGATATTTTTTGAGGAGTATTTTTTTAAGGGTTAAATCCCATTCGGCATCAATAATAGCCTCGTGCGCTAATATCGAAAAACACTGCCCGCGCAGCGGCAAAAGCATCATCACCAATACGGCAATTATCGAGAAAAAAATATTTTTAAGGGAGGACATATCCGTTTAAGTATCGCATAAAGACTGGAACAACAACAGTTACAACCATTGTGTTTGATACGACTAAACAATGTAAGAAGTTACCTATAGCAGATTACTCGTTTAATTTTTGGATTTAAAACAGCTATCGAAACGGGAGTATCAAAAAACAACGGGAATTAAAAAAGGCCGGTTGCCCGGCCCAATTATTCTTATAAACTATTAATCCATTTTACTAACTCATCACGACTTTTACCGGTTTTTTGCTGCAATTTACCCAGCATTTCGTCGTCTTTGCCTTCTTCGTGAGTTAAATCATCATCGGTGAGGTCGCCGTAGGCTTGTTTAATTTTGCCTTTCAGTTCGTTCCATCCTCCTTTTAATTCCAGCTTATCCATAACGTTTCGTATTAAATATTTAATGATAACAAGCGGTGTGATGTTTGGTTTGCTTTGAGGCAATCTAAAACTCCTCATTGTTATTAAAAAAACAGCCGGTATCATTTACGAAACCGGCTGTTCTGTTAAGTGTGTTTTTAGTATCCGAAATCAATCAAGATACTTGATTAACACCAAGCGATTGCTATTTATTGTGATCTGTATGCTCCGCTAAATTCGGTCAATCCATCTTTACGCATGGCTTCAATAATCAAACAATTATAAACATAATCCCAACTTGAGGTTACCTCGCTGTTTTGGTTTAAACCATAAGGCCACCAATGCTGGCTATCGCAACTCAACGTAGCATTGTTGTCTCTAGTGATTAAACGCAATACTGCTGTAACGCTATTTGCTTGCAATTTACCGCCATTGTTGTTCATGCTCCACCAGTTAGACGTACCAGTACCTAAGGAATGGTTCATTTCGTGCAGCATAGTCCGTATGTTTTGATACCCAACACCGGTGCCAAAACGCATCCAGCCCTGGTTATTTGCATCGGCTGTAGGCACACCATCAACATAATTTAACGTTACCTGCTTGGTTGCCGAAGTATAATTGTTAAGATACCATACCGCACTATCAATAGCTGCCTGCAGGCGACCGTAAGCCGCTGTTTCATCAGCTGTTGGATTTGCCGATTTATTAAACACATAAGTAACGTTGCCTTTAGGTATAGTTTTAAAAACAACTTCGTTACTGTAACTTACACCTTTTGAATTAATGGCATAAGCACGTGCGTAATACGTAGTTTTTTCGCTTAGGCCATTTAGCATGACTCTGAATTTACCTGTTCCGGTTGCTTTGTGAGCAACCTTGCTGCCGTTGATTAAGGGTTTTGACATAGTACCCCAGCAAACACCACGCTCAGTTACGGGGTTGCCGCCATCAGCGGTTACTTCAACGTCTGCTGCGGCAACAGTAGAGCCTACAATAAACAGCGGCTGAAAATTGAAAGTAGCATCAGCAATATCGGCAGTGGTAAACTCAATTTGGTCGCCATAAGCAATACCCGCCTTGTTAACAGCAAACGCCCTTACATAATATTTTGTTGATGCCATAAGCCCGGTTATCTGCGAAGTAAAAGTACCGGAGCCACTTACTTGGGAAACACCAGCTTTATTGTTATTTACCGTGGGATTAGCGGTTAATGCCCAGCAAACGCCCTGTTCTGTAACGGTAGAAGTGCCTTTGTCAGTAACCGTACCGCCGCAAGTAGCAGTTGTAGTAGTTATTCCTGTTGCTGCACTGGAAGAAAGCGTAGCCAATTTCTCAACTGTCTTTTCAGTTTCGGTAGTGGGTTGGGTACCACCTTCATTTTTTCCGCACCCTACGTAGGCAAACGTAGATATAAAAAAGGCAGTGGTTATGCTATAAAATAATTGTTTTCGGTTCATAATTTAGGTTGAATTGTAACGGCTATTTATAAATTTCTATTCTGGCAAAACCTTATTAAACAAAGCATCCGGCAGTTTCCACTGCCGGATGCTATTATGATTGGGTTTATTGATAGGATTGCTTGTAAAGTCTCACGCTACTTACTTTCATGTAATTACCCGTAGCATCGATAGTTACCGCAAAGCCTAATGATACTGTTTTTGCCGAGGTGAGCGTAAATTTCAACTCTTTATTGGCTACGCTTGTATAAGCGATGGATGATGACGTGATGCTGGATACATTTGGCAATGTGTTACCTTCAGCAACCGCTATATAACGGGTACCGCCTGTATTTTGATCAAGACCATTCAATATAAAGCTATACGTACCTGCAGGCAAGGTAATTGTTTGATAAATCAAACCGTTATTAAGTGCAGGTAAACCCCAGCCGGCTTCAAACGATAATACACCTACTCTGCTACGATATTCATAACCACCATATCTGCCACTGCTAATATTTTTTGCACCTGCATTCGAGGTCCAATTTGCAAGAGTACCCCAACGGCTTCCGTCATAATCTCCAACCGTAAACGGTGAACCTGTATTTTTCAGATAAGTATTAGTTACGTCTTCATTGATAAACTTCGGTACATACCGGGTCGTATAATTTACACGAAATGTATCAATTGACACTGTATCCGGTAAAAACAGGGTACGGTAACGGATTTCAGTACTGGTTTTGAAGTTAGGGAGAATAGTGTTAGTTGAATCAATTGGTGTACGAACTTTTACCACTTGGTTGCTGGTATTGGTATACTCCACATCGGTTGCAAAAACGCCGGTCAGTCGGTCCATATTACCCCAGCTAATACGGGTTACACCGTCAGCCCCAGTTTGTGCCAATGTGATAGGGCGGTTTGAAAGTGTGCTCATGTATCTATCGCCGTATGACTTTCCGGATTTATAAACCGGGATTGATTTGTTGCCGGCATTATCGTAGGTATACAACACAAAGTTTTGAAGACCTTCTGGCATGTTGATGAAATAAGACAAGGTATCGACTACGTTCTTACGTTTTACCGGTATTACAACTGAATCTTTCTGGTTGTTCCAGAAAACCTTAAGCGAACTAACCTTAGGATCCGCTAAAAATAATCCTCTAACCAGTACGCGATTCTGGCCCGAAAGAATCTTAACGGAATCTATTTTACCGGTGTAAGATATTTCGCCCCCTTGTATAAACTTTTTGTAATCATCCTGTTTTTTGCAAGATGCCAGCGCCATTACAGCTAGCAAAAAGATGCTGCCTGATAGTTTTGCAAAATTATAATTTTTCATTTTCTTAATTTTTAAGGCCTGTTAATTATCGTGGATCACCCCATACCTGAACTTCAGAAACACTCATGAATGAAGTGCCTCCCCAGTTTTTGATAGATTTGATACGCAGGTAACGCACTTTTTTTGAACCAATCGGGAAAGTGTAGCTAATACCCGCGTTGGCAAAAGCATAGTCTTCGGCCGTTTGTACTCCATATGCACTACCCGATGGTTTTTTAGACGTGAACTTGCCTAACAAAACCCAGTTGTTATAACTTCCGTCAGCCGGCGGATTATCTGTTCCCCAAATCTCAAAATCTTTAAGATCACCACCATAAAAATAGGTACGACCCGAGTTCAAATATTCCGGGTAATCCCAGATAGTTATACGGCTGAGTGTCGCCATTTTACCAATGTCAAAAGTGGTCCACTGCGGCTGAGTTGTGGCAGTACTGGTTAGTGATACGCTAGGCCAGTCAATAATATTGCCATCCCACATTTTGCTAAGGCTGGTGCTGCTGTATTGTTGAGGCGAGTCGCCTGGCAATATTACTTCTCTATAACCAGTTTTCGGAATGATGGTTTCATAAAGAGGCGTTAAGCTTACTCTCAGCGTGTCTGTGTGATTCAGCCAGCGATCACGAATAGTGATCCCTATTTTCTGTTTTACCGTATCCAATCCGCGGTAAGATTGATCTATTTCCGCCGTGGAGGTATAGATATTTTTTAATGGATCAATAGGCAGATATTTACCATCCTTCTCTCTCAAAATCTCAATAGTGAGATCAGATGTTGTAGGATTTTTTGCTTTAAAATTGATGCCTCCAAAGTCAGGAGTAACCACTAAGCTCCGGTAAACCCCCCAAATTGGGTTCTCTTTAGGTTTAACGGTTACTGTAACAGGCGCTGAGGCTACTTCGCTGCGGTTTACGGCATATAGCTTAACTTCATGTTTGTTAGTATCAGCAAAACCCACCACCGTCAGGTTGTTTCCGTAATAAGAAGCCTTCACTTCCATATCCTGACCACTGGCTAATTTGTAAGTGGCTCTCACATATAGCAAGTCTTTGTCTGTAGGAAGCGAGTATGTTAAAGTCGCATTCCCCGGACCATTGGTCACTGTAACGTTTGACACCTGGCCAGGCGCGTTTGTATTATTTTCGAGTGGGCCAATTTTATCCTGCTTACAGCTGTATAATAAGGCCCCTGCCGCAAATACGGCGCAAAGCGTAGATATTATATTCTTTTTCATATCCTTAAATTTTTGATAATATAGTGGTTACCATCCTGGATTTTGTACTAATTTAGGATTAACTGTCAAATCATACGTCATAATAGGTGCTAAATAATCGCGGGGAGCAATAAAATTTTGCGAAAATATGGTGCGTACACGATAATACTCGGTTGTAGTACCCTGATTAATACTCCAACCGGTTATTGGCTGATTCATTAAGTCATTGGCTTTCTTCCAACGCAGGATGTCCCAGTAGCGGCTTCCTTCAAAAGCAAGCTCAATCATACGCTCCCGTTGGATGATATCTCTCATACCATCCTTGGTAGTATATTTAGTTGGATTGCTTGAGAAGTTTGTCCAAGCGGTTTCAACGGTTGGTAATCCGGCGCGTGTACGTATACGGTTAACATAAGTATACACATCGCCGCTTGGTGCTCCCTGGGCTTCATTAAGTGCTTCGGCATACATCAGGTACAGGTCAGCCATTCTTATTTGAGGCCATGGATAATCGCGGTAAGTAACACCGTTTGAACCGGTAATCATATTCCAGTCAACTACTTTTTTAACAAAATAACCGGTTTCGTTGTACCACCCGTAGTTATTAGCACCTGCTATATCTGTTGATTTTGCCTGCACCCACAATGCATTTTCGTCTGTATTACCCGGGCTGTCATATTTATACCATACACCACCATCAAAACCAAGATCGGCATAAAAGCGAGGCTCACGGTCAAAATTAATACGGGCTGTTGTAAACCCTTCTTTAATGTAAAAACGCTCATTTCTGTTCGCGGTGCGCAAACTGTATTTGTCTGTAAAATCTAAAGTTTTATCCTCACTAATAGGCACACCGTTACGGGTATAAAACATTTCGGCTATTTTAAGCGGCGGTGCCAGCTGCTGGCGGGCATTACCTACACCAATGGCAGCTGATAGGCGTGGCATGGCATAAAGTTGTAATGAACCAGTACGGCTGTTAGGGTTGGCCCATAAATGCTCCATGTTAACATTGAAGCGTTCGGTTAAAGCACCTTTAATAGTTAGCTGACGCAGAGTGGTATCAGAAAGCTTAAAGTTTGTACCCGGAAATTGATACAATTTGAAACCGGCACCTTCAGCTGCATCAATGGCTGCTTTTGCAGCATCAGCTGCTTTTTGCCATTTGCTCTGATCATAAGTGGTGTTAAACAGGCTAACTCCGTCTTTATCCTTAAACCCTGCATAATCAGGGTTACCGTTAAATAACGGGCTGGCCGCCATCAACAGTACTTTAGCCTTCATTGCCAGGGCAATAGGCTTTGTTATACGGCCCAACTCTGTATTACGGTCTGTAATAACAGATGGTAAGTTAGGAATTGCTTCATCAAGCAAACCAACTACGTAGTTTGTACACTCGTCAAACGGGCTGCGTTTAATACGCACTTCAGCTTCCGTGGCGCTGATTTCCAGGTTTTTGTCAACAATGGGTATCGGCCCGTACATACGCATCAGGAAAAAATGATAGTACGCTTTTAAAAACTTAACCTCGGCCAACCAGCGCTGCCGCTCGTCTAAAGTTAAATCAGGCACTTTAGATAAGTCCTGTACATTCTCTAAAAAGACATTACAGTTACGGATACCTTTGTATAAACCGAATCCTCCTCCGTTTCTTCCATCCCAAAAATTTAAATAAGGCTCTGCAGCATTTTGTCCGCCTTTTGCGGAGCGCCATCCCGGTGCAAAAAACTCCCGTTCATCGGCAGATGTCCATACTTCATCGCCCGACATATAGCCGGCATTACTTGTAGGATTGCCATCTTTAGGCAAATACGAGTAACATGTAAAAAGATACTTTTCAGCCTCGGTGCGTAAGGTAAACGCATTATCAAGAACAGGCACGTTATCCGGCACTATATCAAGATATTTTTTACACGAACCGAAAAGTAATGCAACCGCACACAGAATAGTGATATTGATGCCAGCCGCTTTAAATCCGTAATTTTTCCTTTTCATCATTTTCATATTGTTGTCAGCTATGCAGTGTTAAAAATTTGCGTTTATACCAAAGTTATAAACCCTTTGCAGCGGGTAGCCTAAGCCGTTACCGCCCATTTCGGGATCCCAAAGCTTGAAGCTGCTTAAGCCTGCAAGGTTGGTTCCGTTTACATAAACCCGACAAGAGGTTAAACCTATACGCTTTAAAAGGTTAGCCTTAAAATTATAGCCCAACTCAACATTCTTTAAGCGCAGAAACGCGCCATTACGCATCCACCAAGTTGAATTTACCGTGTTATTACTTACGAAAGATGGTCCCAGGCGAGGCCAGAAAGCATAAGAATCACGGTTTTGATCAGACCAATGGCTATCGGCAATCACTTTCAGCAAACCGTTTTGTGGCCTGTTAGGATTGCCTTGTTCAACACCATAAGCAAACGGCGTAATGTTACTTGGATTAATAAAGAACGATGAACGGGCTGAGCCCTGGAAGAATGCAGATAAATCAAATCCCTTAAAACCTATTGTACCGCCGAAACCGTATATGATTTCCGGAAATGTTGGTAAACCGATAGGCACTCTGTCGGCATCACTGATAATGCCGTCGCCATTTACATCTCTGTATTTAATATCACCACGACCATAAGTTGCATCCTTTCCTGAACCAGGAATCCCGCCGAACTGGCGAGGTGAATTTACGGCTTCATTATCATCTACAAACAAACGCTCGGCAATGTAACCATAAGCCTGACTTGCTGACTGCCCTACTGTAGTACGATAATATTCATTACCCGGGTAAGTCGGCTCATCATTAATGAGTACCTTACTGGTTGCATAAGTAAAGTTGCCGCGAGTTTGAATATAGAAAGAGTTACCAAACGAGCGGTTATAGTTCATAGAAAAATCAATACCCCGGCTCTCTAATTTGTTAGTATTAGCCTGAATAGCAGCCTGCAAGCCCATTGTGCTTGGGATGTATGTTCTCGGTGTCAGGATATTTGAGCGTTGCTGTTTGTATACTTCAAAAGTCATGCTCAAATCATTGAAGATGGTCAGATCGACCCCTGCATTTATTTGCTTCGAGCGCTCCCAGGTTATCAGATTATTAGGGTAACGGCTTATCGAAACACCCGGCCTGTAATAGGTTCCATCCTCACCAAATGTAGCACCGTAGGTAGCATCGCCTATGGTAACGTTAGATAAGTAGAAGAAACGATCCTCAGGCCTTCCTATACCGTCATTACCCGCTAAACCGTAAGATCCACGAATTTTCATGGAGTTGATTACATTATTTAACGGCTTGAAGAATTTCTCGTTCGAGATAAGATAACCAAGAGCTACTGACGGGAAGAAACCGAAACGGTTATTGGGCGCAAAACGCTCTGATCCGTTGTAACCAAAGTTAAACTCGGCAATATAACGGTTGTCATAATTGTAGTTCGCACGCCCCGAAATACCTATGTTACGTGCCGGCAATGACAGCTGTAAGCTACCTGCGTTACCCGCCAGGTAATTACTCATTCTACCGATTAACATGCCGCTTACCTGATGCTTTTGTGCAAACGTGCGGCTATAGTCAGTCTGGAGCTGTGCATAAAACATAGAGTTTACATTTTTTTGCCCTTCAGAGTAGTTTAAATATTCGGTACCGGTAAGGCCGTACGATATTGGACCGCCACTATTAAGAGGCGATAAGGTTATAGAACCATCGGGCTGTTGATTAGCCGTGTAATAAAAAGGATTATAAGCACGAGATATAGAAAAATCAGCGTAACGGCGTACATAGCTCATAAAGTTTAAGTTAAGACCAGGAGTAATACTTTTCAGGTCTTGCTTTACTTCTGCCTGTGCCTGCAAGGTTGATCCGTTGAAATCCTGGTAACCTCTAACCATTTCGGCCAACGGGTTAAGATACAAGGCAGATGTATTTGTCAACGCGTTACCAAACAGCGGATGTTTACTGTATGGCATCAGGCTGGAAGGATACATTGCCGGGAACATTACCGGGTTAGACCAAATAGCCCTGTTGAACGTTAAAGCACCACCGCCTACAGGCCCGGTGTAATCATCAAACTGGCCGTATACCTTCACAGCCAACAATGTAGTTGGAGTAAGGGTCATATCAACATTGGACCGTACCGAGTAATTTTTCTGACTAATGTTACTATTGAAATTATTTAACGGAACCGTTTTTAAAATACCGTTATCGACATTATAAGTACCCGAAATATAATAACGGGCTTTAGTAGCACCACCAGAAATGTTAAAATTGTAACGTTGGTTTAAGGTATAGTCTTTAACCAATAGCTTAATCCAGTCATTGTTAGGGTAAAGCAACTCGTTTGCGCCAGCCGCCGTGGCATCTATTTTATTTTGCTGATACGGAATAACCGCTTTAGGATCACGGGTCAGGAATGCTTCATTAGCTAAATTCATGTAGGTGATATTATCGGCAAATTTAAAGTTCCGGGTGTTTGTCGATATCGAATTCTCAACCCTGAAATAGAATTTAGTTTCGCCGGCCTGTCCTGTTTTGGTAACGATAAGCAATACACCATTGGCACCGCGGGCGCCGTAAACAGCTACAGCCGTTGCATCTTTAAGAACACTGAACGATGCAATATCGTCGGGCTGTAAACGTGCCAGGTCATTTTGAGTAGATTCTATATTGTCAATCAAAATCAACGGATCCTGTTTACCTGCACCAAACGAACCTAAACCGCGGATAAAGAACGACGCATTATCAGCACCGGGTTCGCCGCTGCGCTGGTAAGCAATCATACCTGCCACGCGGCCGGCAAGCATAGTGGTTAAGTTACTGGTTGGTCCTTTAAGTTCTTTAGGCTTAACAGTAACAACTGAACTTACTACACTTGCTTTCTTTTGCGTGCCGAAAGCAACTACAGTAACTTCACCTATTGCATTATCTGCACTTGCCAGTTTTAAGTCGATAAATACGCTACCATCAGCGCCGGCCTTGTAATTGGCCACACTTACCGTACGACTTGTAAAGCCTACGATGGAGAATGTGATTTTTGATGCCGATGTAGCTTTAACCTGAAAACGGCCCTGATCATCGGTAAGCATTGCGGTAGCTGGCTTGTCTACCTTAACGGTTACGCCGGGCAAACCGCCTACCGAGTCTTTTACCACACCTCTAACGGTGATTAAATTTTGTGCTTTTGCAGCGGTTGCTAAGGCAAAAAAGGTTATGAAGGCTATAAACGTTCGCTTGAGAGCGTTACTTAGAAAACCTTTAACCTTACCTGAATTTTTCTTGGGTAAAATTTCTTTCATAAATTAATTGGGGTGGGAGAATGAATGTAAAATCAACAGTACTTAAACTTTTAATAAGCAAGCACTTACCTTACTTATTGATTGGTTTAGTCTTTTTAGCCGCGAAGCAGCGACAAGCAGACCCTAACCGGACAAATAGATTTTGTTTAGCATTATTAAAATAAAAAAGTCTTAAAAAAAGCGACGACTGATAATCTGGCACTTATAATGGTTTTTTCAAATCTAAAGTATTAACCTCTGGTTATGTAGCTAAATTTTAGCAAGTATTAATCTGATTTTAATCTAATATTTGGTTAATAAATGATTAACTTAATATGAGTGAAATTTGTGAGAGAAAATAGGTGTTCTGCTTTAAAAAAACGCGATTAAAGCGCAAGCAATTGGATAGAGGAGATAGTAAGACTTTAAAATACAGAAGGATACCCCAACATCAATTATAAGTATAACTATTTAACTACTAATATTTTAAACATTTTAAGAATAAGTTAGAAAGAGGTCAGCAAAAATATTTTTAGCAAGAGAATGTCTTTTACGATTTAAGAAAAAGCTTAAAATAAATGTTTTTTACCGAAGACAAAAATCGAACATTACTCTAATACCTTTCTAATAATTAAAAGTATTTAATATGATTTTATCAAAAAATAAGCAACTAAGCACAATAAATAACAATACGTTTAAGGAAACCTTAAAAAACTGATAGCACTGGCGACGCGCCCATATCCTAACGACGCTATTACACGGTTACTTTAGCATAGCTGTCACACTAAATAAATATTGTCCGGGAACTAGAGCAAATGCAAATCTCCGGATGCCTTGAGGCTTTGAATTAGACGGAGATTTGCATCTTAGACCTAAGGGCAACTGAAATGAATTTCTTCAATATTTTCAGGAAAAAAGACCATCGTTTAACGTTCAATTACAAATTCCTTTTTACAAAATAGAAAATGCAATTGATTTAAGCTTTACGACGCACCACCAGCTTTTTACTTTGCACCCTGGCAATATCATCCATATAATGCTGCATCTCGGCATATTTAGCGGCGGGGATTACCTGTTTATCTAATTGAAAAGTAACCTTACTGGTTACCTCATTTTTATCAGCGTTATAAGTATAAGAAGCTTGATAAGTACCATAACTAAATTTGAGCGTAACATTTTCCGGTACAGATTCGGCTTCAAATCCCTCGGGTAAACTAATAACCGTTGTACAGTTTTTTTGCATTGGATGCTCAAAATAGAAATCGCTCCGGCGTTTATCAAGCGCCGGGAGGGTAAGTTGCCATAAATCAAAGACCCGCGGCCGGTAAAACTTTTTACTGCCGGCAGATACCTCAGCAAAAGTGTCGTACTCCAGGTCAAAATTCACTTCCTTGACTCCGGCACTATCTGTCCCCATTTTTACTTCAAAAACCGACGGCTGCTTAAAATTGAGCGATCTGATTAAGTATTCTTTCTGATGATCTTGGCTAATGGTAGGTAGTTCGTCAACGAACAGATCACGATAACCGCCGCTACTTTTAATTTTAACGTTAGCAACGGCGCCCCCTTCAGCATCAAGTTTAACTTGCACTAAGCTATTAAACTGATTATCGGCAAAACTACTTTTGGGTGTGTTAACCAGCTTGCCTCCCTCTTCGGTAATCAATAACGCACACCGGTTTTCGGTGAATGCACCAAGTTTTCCATAAGCCTTTGTCGCACTTGTACATTCAAGCCAGGTGGTGTCGTTTTTAAAAGGTATGCATAAAATTACGTGGTTAAACGGATCGTTGGGAAACTTAAGATCGGCCGGCTCTTCGTTAATACCTGCATTTATTAAGGCATAGTGCGAACGGATTCCAACAGCTTTCAATAAAGCATACATATAATTGCTTAACGCCTTACAATCACCATACTTTTTCTGATCTACAAAGCTGGCCGCGAACGGCTTTAAACCGCCAATACCCAGCTGTATACTCACATATCGCATGTTTTGCTGCACGTAATTATATAGAAAACGAGCCTTTTCCTGCTCCGTTTTTAAACCACTCGTCATCTGCCTGATCTCTTGCTCGCGCTGCGGGCTTAAAGAGCAGACATCATTGTTCAGTGCCAGTTGCCATTGCCCGTAACTTTTCCAGTTACTTATGTCGCCAGGCAAACCACTGTACTCAAATTTATCGGTAGCAAAATCAATGCGCGGATTAACAGTCCAGTCGGCAATCGACTCTTCGGGAGTTTGTGTACGCAAATTTTTTACCTGCCAGATGTAAACATCGTTTTTACCATCCGACTGTTTCTGTGGCTGCAAGCCTGTATTTTTGTTTTTATATCTAAAGCCTATTTGCGGGTTAACAACAATTTTATAGGTAGACTGCTGTACCGAAGTTTCAGTGGGTTGAATATTCCACTCCTGTAAATCCATATAGCTATCAGCTGATGTTTCGTAGCTTATCTCTATAGTAGACGGATAACTGGCCAAGCTGTGCTGCAAAGCCATGATACGGCTATCTGTAATGATAGACATACCATCTATTGCTGACCGATCATACGCATCGCTCTTGTTATACTTTTTTATCAACTTGCCATTAGCATCATAAGCCAGTAATTGCATACTAACGATACTCTGAAATTTTTTAGAATATCCTAATACCAGTTGTGCGTATCTGTTCCCTTTCTCGTTTAGTATAGTTACTAAACTATGATGTTTTCTAACTACCCGCCCCGGTGCATTTACTGTAAGTTCTGTGTTATCGTATCTGATAACAGCATTAGCATCCTGTTTAAGAGAATCGGGCAGGGTTGATGCCATATAAAGCTCCTTAGGTATATTTTTATCCTGAGCTTTTAAAACCAAGGTATTCGCAGTTAGCGCTGCCAAACATAAACACGCAGCTTTAATTTGCCTTAACAACATCTCCGATTATGCTTTTTTAAGTACCACCTGCTCGTTTAACATCTCAAACATCCGCTTGTAAAACTCGCGCAAATCCGGATAACTATCTTTAAAATACAATGGCTGATCATAACTGATGATATACCTGATTACGATCGTACCATCGCTTTCGGCAACTGTTCGGCGGCAGGTAATACTTTTATCAGGCATTACCAGGCTGATACTTTTGGGAAGTGCGTCAGCTTTATATCCTTCGGGCATTTTATACAACCCGGTCATGTTGTAGAAACGCGTATGGCCAAAATCAATATTACTCACCCGGTTTTCACTTAAAAAAGGATTTGCCCGGAACGATGAGAACAGGTTAGGACTGAAATAAATATAATTTTTGTCCGAACCGGTAAGTTCCTGTTTAAAAGCTACCGTTTGATTTAATGGCAGCGTATCTATATCCATATTGTCTAGCTTAAGTGAACTTATACTTAAACTATTGTTGTTATCGCGCAGATAATCGATATATTTTTTCTCGCCATTGGTTTTGTAATTTTCAACTCTACTAAAACGGTCATAGCTGTAACTGCTTATACTGGCTGTACCATCCATTTTGCCATCAGGTAAAATCTGGGCATTTACCAACACTACCTGCTTTACCGGATTAGTCCGGTTCAACGATACCAAATCATAAGCTTTGTTTTCTTTGTCGATATACAATCCGTATGACCCTAACAAGTTGGCCGGCGTCTCCTGGTAGCAATTATACTTACCGGTAGCATCTAAAATATAACGCTTGGTACTATCAACCGGAACGTATACAACAGCACGGTTAAATTGATATAAAAAAGAATAGGCAGGGTTTACCTTGCCATGGTCGCGGGTACTAACCACCATCGGGAAAGCTTTAACTCCCGATTGCTTCAATAAATGGTATAAAATCAGGTTAACTTCGGTTGAGTTTCCAATCTTTTTTTCCCAGGCTTTAACCGTGCCATCATTGGTATACCAGCGGTCAATGTTATTCCATTTCATGGAATTTTTTACTTCGTTAAAAACATAGGCAATTTTCTCGTCATCTGTTTTTAATGTCTTCGCTTTATCAATGATAGCACTTTCGCCAAGCAGTTTACGCTTCAACTGACCGCCAAAATCCTCGTGATCAGCCAGCGTACCGCCAACTTTAGCCCAGGTTTCGGAGAAATTACGAATAAAACCTGCCGGCGGCACAAATGAGGTTAAATGAAAATACAGGCCCTGCATATTATCAATCTCGGATGACATAAAAGGCTCATGCACTACAGATGGGACGTTAGCCATCACATATTGGGTAATGTTTTGCGAAAACATCAGTGGTGCTGATCCCGAACCGATACCTAGCGACCGTGACTCCAGACTACGGTTATATTTAGTAAACTGCTGGCTGTTACGCTGCTGCATAGTAAAGTAAAACCACTCGGGTATAGTGGTAATTAACTCACTATAGCGTATTGGTATATCGGCTTGGAAGTACCAGTCGGGCAGGTTAGTCATAGAGTTAATGGTTTGCCTGTATTTATACTCAATCACAGAGCCTGCCTTAACGTTAGGAAACGAAAACACCATAGCCATGCGGCTCTTATCTACATTCTCGGTAAAAATCTGCTTTTTATCCAGCTTAGTAATTTCGATTTTCCCATTCACCAGATTAAATATTTCGCCTTGTAAGCCGGTGATGTACTCGTAGCGGTTTCCGCCGTAATATTCCACACGTATATCGGCTTGTTTTTTTCCGGCATCCGTAAGTATTTT
The DNA here is from genome assembly GCA_913777515.1 of uncultured Mucilaginibacter sp. Taxonomy (GTDB): domain Bacteria; phylum Bacteroidota; class Bacteroidia; order Sphingobacteriales; family Sphingobacteriaceae; genus Mucilaginibacter. The sequence goes on along the minus strand of CAJYSL010000363.1, from coordinate 2,860 downwards.
TATGCGCTTGTGCCGCTCCACAATGATGTTTAAGTTATCATCATAATAAAGCTCTGCTTTATCTGAAAGTACCATGGCATTGGCATCTTTTTCAAACTCGCAGGTTTTAGATTGAAGATCAGTAATATCAATTTTACCGTAAACAGGCGCATCTGAAACAATTTTTTGCGTTTGAGCAGAAGAGATTGTTTGTAAAAAAAGCGATAGGAGCAGCAGGGTAAAGGTTTTTTGCATTTGGTTATAATAAGGTTACGCTGCCCTAATATATGCATTAACCTTTTATTAGAAAAAATTAAAACATATTTATCAAATAACTGTAACATGCTGAAATTTCAATCCAAATACTGCATTAAAAATATATTAAAATACAGCATCCTTCAATAATTAACCGTCCCACACCACGTTGATTAGCTATAAGCACTTACAGAAAACCACATTAAATCCACGGGCAAAGTATTTATATATACAGATAAATATTATCGTAATACATCTACTTTATTGATTGCGTTATGGACAATACAAGGCTGATTAAACATTTGTATGCACGGGCCGGATTCGGTATCGACCACAATGAACTACAGGTACAACATAACTGGAGCACTAAAAAGGCCGTTAAGAAAATATTCAAGGATGCTGAGCCTGTTACGCCACTTATTGCCGTTACCGAAAATCTGGATTTAAACCCCGTTAAAGATCCGACCGAAGATCAGCGCAAGGCATTACAGGAAAAGCGTAACCAGCAGGAAAAGGCGCTAAACATTGCCTGGATGCAGCAACTCAGCACCAGCAAAGCACAATTGCGCGAGAAGATGACCCTGTTTTGGCATAACCACTTTGCCTGCAACATTGGCAACTACTATTACAGCCAGGAGCTTAATAACATACAGCGCACTTACGCGCTGGATAATTTCAAAACATTGCTCATCAAAGTATCCCAGTCGCCGGCTATGCTGCAGTTTTTAAATAACCAGCAAAATACCAAAGCGCACCCCAACGAAAACTTTGCCCGCGAGCTGATGGAGCTGTTTACGCTCGGCCGCGGCCATTACACCGAGCAGGATATTAAAGAGTCGGCCAGGGCATTTACAGGGTGGGCTTACAACGGTAAAAATGGCGAATACACGTTCAGGCCTAACATTCATGATGATAAGCCGAAAACCTTTATGGGCAAAACCGGCAATTATTGTGGCGAAGACATTATCGATATCATTCTCAGTAACAAACAAACCGCCCGTTATATCAGCACCAAGCTGTACCGCTACCTGGTTAACGAGATATCCGACGATGCCCATATAGAAGAAATGACTGGAGTGTTTTACCAATCTGGTTACGATATTAAAGCATTGCTGGAGCATGTGTTTACAGCGCCTTGGTTTTATGAGGACAAAAATATTGGCAACCTGATTAAATCGCCGGTAGAGTTACTGGCAGACCTGAACCGTCGGTTCAGCATCAGCTACCAAAACCCGGATGTACTGATACAGTTTCAGCGTACGCTGGGCCAGGTATTGTTCAGGCCTCCTAATGTGGCTGGATGGCCGGGCGGCCGCAACTGGATTGACAGTTCATCGCTGATGTACCGTATCAAAATACCGTCAACTATATTAAATGCGGGACTGATTGATTTTGCCGGCAAGGCATCGCCCGAAGATGAGGCTTATCTGGCCTCGCAACGCAAGCAGCAGCTTAACGTAATTAAGCGGGTACAGGCCCAGCCCGACTGGAATAAGTTTTTACAAAGCATCCCGCTGAAAGTACCGCATGAGGCGGTAGCCCGGTATTTGTTAGAGCCTCCGCTTAACCCGCGCATCATCGCCGAAGTTAATCAGGCCCCAGATATCAAGGCTATGGTAATACAGGTAGTCTCAACACCCGAATATCAGTTATGTTAAACGCGATAGCCGCCGCTGCGCAGTAATGGCAAACGCGTTCATCGGTTAATTCTTTGAGTTATGAAAAGAAGAGATTTTTTAAAAAACAGCGCTTTGGCATCCGGCGCATTTTTAATACCCGCCTTTTTGAAGCCGCTGGAGGCTATGGCAACGTCATCTATTACCGGTTACAAAAACCTGGTGATTATTCAGCTTTCGGGTGGTAATGACGGGCTTAATACCGTGGTTCCGTTTGGTAACGACGTGTATTATCAAAAACGCAAAACCATTGCTATCAATAATAGCGATGTGATTAAGCTGAATGACATGCTGGGCTTTAATCCCAACTTGTCGGCCTTGAAGGAAATTTACGACCAGGGATGGATGAGTGTAATTAATTCGGTGGGTTATCCTAACCCCGACCGGTCGCACTTCAGGTCGATGGATATATGGCAAACGGCCAGCGATGCCGACCAGTTTTTGACTACCGGCTGGATTGGCCGCTACCTGGATGCCAACTGCCAGAATTGCAAAAGCCCCTACACGGCCATTGAGGTAGACGATACGCTATCATTGGCGCTGAAGGGAGCCAATTTAAAGGGCATTGCCGTACAAGACCCCAACAAGCTTTATCAAACTACCCGTGAGCCTTTTTTTAAAGACCTGATGCACGAGCAGAATAATGACCATTTGCACGAAGATAATTTAGGGTATCTGTATAAAACCATGATTGAGACCTACTCATCAGCCGATTATATACAAAATACTACCAAAACTTATAATGTAACCGCCGCTTACCCCAATACAGGCTTGGGCTATCAGCTTAAAAACGTATCTAAATTTATAAACTCCGGCCTACAGACCCGGATATATTATGTATCGCTGAGCGGCTTTGACACCCATGTGGGGCAGCAAAACCAGCAGGGGCGGCAATTGAAAATTTACGCTGATGCGATAGCCGCCTTTATTAAAGACCTGAAACAAACCGG
>CAJYSL010000362.1 GCA_913777515.1 uncultured Mucilaginibacter sp. | reverse complement strand
CTTTTGTAACAGATACTTCAATAATCTCTAAGTGAATTTGAACATTCTGTTGTCCAGGGTACAAAAAAAAGCCAGATTCTTAATTAGTCTGCTAACGTTAATGAGCTGCTTTTTAATGATGATGCCTGTAAAAAGCCTTGGACAATCCACACAAACAGATGAGTTACGCAAGGCGCAAACACTATCATCTTACCAGCCCGACTCAGCTTTAATGCTTTTAAAGCAGGTACATGCGCAAGCGGTATCTAATCACCAACCTTTGTTAGCAGCCCAAAGCCTGCAGCAAATGGGGCAAATTTGTTACGAACAAGGACACTACGCCCAAGCCTTAGATTTTTATCAGCATGCCGAGCAGTTACTCGAGCCCGAAAATCAAAAAGATAAACTTGCCGGCAACTGGAGTAAAATGGGACTGCTTTACTATTACAACCGGCAACCTAAGCAGGCCAAAAAGTTCTATTTAAAAGCTTACGAGCTTTATAGCCAAACCGGCAATACCGAAGGCCAGGCCGAAGTTTTAGGCGAATTAGGGCATCTATTTGAGAAGCAACAGCAATACCAAACGGCATTCAGCTACCAAAAACAAGCCCTGGCTAAATACCGCAAGGCTGGCTCTGCATTAGGCTTAGCCAAAATATACGAAAACATTGGTAGCATTTATGAAGACCTGGCCCGCTACGATTCTGCCTATTACTACTTTAACCAGTCGGTACAGCTATATGAAAAACAACAAAACACGGTAGATGGCATTGAGGTAATTAACAACCTGGGCGATATTTTCCGTAAAAGCGGGCGATATCAGGAAGGGCTGCAGCAATCTTACAAAGCCTACCGTTTGGCGCAGCAAATGCACAACACTTATCAAATGGCCGCTGCTACGCATGATTTGGGGAAAACCTATCAGCTGCTTAATCGCCTTGACAGTGCCTACCATTATTCTGAACTGAGCCGTAAGTTGTCTTTAGAAATCTACTCTAAAGACGGGCTGAAGCAAACATCGTTTTTGCAGGTACTGTATAATTTTAATAAACAAAACGATGAAATAGCCCGGCTCAATGCCATCAAGAAAACCAATTACATTATCACCGCTGCGGTAAGCACCGTGGTGGTTTTGCTGATTATTTTGGGCATAGTTATTTTTAGCCGGCAACGGCTCAAAATAAACGACCAGAAATTACTGGCCGAACGCAACGAAGCTATTTTTAAAACCCAGCGTGAATTGATGCAACTGGAGCTAAAAAACAAACAACTGCAGGAAGAAACCCTGCAACATCAGTTAGAACTTAAAAGCAAAGAACTATCCTCACATACACTCAATTTAATACGCAATAACCAGTTGCTTGAGCAAATGCGAAACACCTTGCAGCAAATGGTTAAAGACGATAAACGCGACCAAAAAAAGCAGATGCAGCAAATGGTGCATCAAATAAATCAAAGCTTTAACCACGAGCAGCAATGGAAAGAATTTACTGCTGCATTTGAGCAAGTGCATCAACGCTTTTTTGAACGCCTGAAAGAAATAAGTACCGACCTTACCCCTACCGACATCCGGCTGATTGCGCTGATTAAGGTGAACATGGATTCGAAAGACATCTCCGGTTTGTTAGGTATTTCAATGGACAGCCTTCGGGTAGCCAGGCACCGGCTACGCAAAAAACTCAATCTCGACCAGGGCGAAAACCTTTCGGCTTTTATTCAATCGCTCTAACCAATTCCTCATCAAACTCATTCCTTTCCGTGCCTTAACATTTGCTTAATGTAACGGTAACTAAATGATAATGGCGGCTAATCAATTCACAAATATCTAAAAATCAGATATTTGCATTACCAAAACAACGCTTGGTTAACGCTCTTTGTAACGGTGTTTCTTTTTTGTAACACCCTTAAATGAACTTTTGATTATCGGCTGATGCACCTTTGCAGCATCAAATCCGGCCGAAAGTTTCCGGATTAAAATACCCTGATATGAACAAACTGTTACAAACATTTTTGCTGCTGACGCTAAGCATTTTTACTGCGCAGGCCACTACCATTAAAGGCCACGTTTACGACAGCAAAACCGGTGAGCCTTTAACAGGAGCCACCATCTCACTTGACAAAACCAACAAAGCAACCTCCAGTGGTCTGGACGGTTCATTTAAAATCGACGACGTAAAATCCGGCCATTACACCCTAAGGGTAAGTTACATCAGCTACAAAACCATTTTACTTGAAGTGGAAGCCACTAAAGACAGAGACGATTATCATCGCCTCAAGTTTTATATGGAACCTGCCGGCAAGGATTTAGCAGCCGTATCGGTGATGTCTAAACAAGCCCGCGGCAGCGAACGCGAAGCACGCCGCTTAGAGCAGGTATCGGTACCTATTGCCAACATCGTATCAGCAAGAGCCATTGAGGTATCGCCGGATATTACCGTGGCAAACGTGATACAACGCGTATCGGGCGTATCTGTTGAACGGAACAGTAACGGCGATGCACAATATGCCATTTTACGTGGTATGGACAAACGCTACAACTACACTTTGGTAAACGGCGTAAAAATTCCGAGCCCGGATAACCAGTACCGTTATGTTCCGCTGGATATTTTTCCGGCCGACATTCTGGAGCGTTTGGAAGTTTATAAATCACTTACCCCTAATATGGAAGGTGATGCTATTGGCGGCGCTGTAAACATGGTGATGAAATCGGCACCCGACCGCCTGCAGGTTACCGCCAACGTTGCTACCGGCTATAACCAATTGTTTTTTGACCGCAAGTTTATGAGTTATGACTACGGCAGTATCAACCACAAATCGCCGTATGAAATTAACGGTCGTGCCTACCAGGCCACGCCAAGCGATTTCCCTAAAGGCGTATTTAATTACAGCCTAAAAAATCCGGCCCCTAATCTGGTTGGCAATCTGTCTATCGGACAACGCTTTTTAGATAGCAAACTGGGTATTATTGTTTCGGGTAGCTATCAAAATACCTATCGCGGCAGCAACAGCACTTTATACAGCTCTTCGGTTAGCGGTACAGATGCTTACGCCACTATTACCAGCAAAAGCGACCGTAAATACTCAGAGCAGCAAAAACGTTACGGCTTAAATGCCAATGTTGATTACCTGTTTAACAACCGTAACAAAATCAGCCTGTATAATTTTTACGCCAGGCTCGACAATATCCAGGTACGCGATGCAGTAAGCACGGCTTACAATGGCGTTTACAATCCACAAGCCGGTAACGCCGAACTAACCTACTCTACCCGAAGCCGGTTAACCGAGCAGCAAATTTATAACAGCACCCTGCAAGGCGACCATAAATTATTTGATGACCATTTTAAAATTCACTGGTCGGGTGTATACTCATCTGCTAAAAATGATGTACCCGATAATACTACTATCAGTGTAAATGGCTTACGCCAAAACAATGTAGACAGCCGCACGGTATTGGTAACTACCGCCCCCGTTTCCCGCCGTTGGGAACGTAATACCGATGAGGATAAAGCCGGTTATTTAGACCTTACCTATACCGCCAAGATAGGAGGCTCTCCTGTTGACTTTAGTGCAGGTGGTTTATACCGCGACAAACAGCGCAGCAACTTTTTTAACAACTACACTTTTGCTC
>CAJYSL010000361.1 GCA_913777515.1 uncultured Mucilaginibacter sp. | reverse complement strand
TTTTTAACAACCTGAGGCGCCGCCGAAAATTCGTGCAAAGATAATATAAAAACAACCTTATAATTTGAAAAAATAAACGACTTTTGCAGCCGTTAAATAACACGATTTAAATACATGTAAAACAAGGGGGACTTTTATGGAAGAAATGGTTGAACAAGTAGAACTGTTTATTAAAGCAGGAGAACAGCAACAGTTACAAGACTATTTGAACAGCCTTAATATTTCGGAAGTAGAAGAACTGATTAGCGAACTCCCTGAACATGCAGCTACTATCATCGAGGCTTTATCGCTCAATCGCGCTGTAAACGTTTTCCGTATCCTCGATTTCCCCACGCAGGAACGTTTATTGAAAAAATTATCCGGCCATAAAATTGCTGAACTGATTAACGGTTTACCACCTGACGATTTAACGTCGCTATTTAGCGAGATGCACGGCGATACGGTTAACAACCTGATTTTACACTTACCTACCGAAGACCGTCAGCAAGTTTTCGACCTGTTAAACTACGAAGAAGACAGCGTAGGTCGGTTGATGACACCCGATTACATCAAGGTAAAAAAAGACTGGGACGTAGTTCGGGTGCTGGAACATATCCGCCGATATGGTAAGGACTCTGAAACCATCGACGTAATATATGTAGTTGACGATGACGGCGTTTTGCTGGACGACATCCGTATCCGCGAAATATTACTGGTAAACCCGGCCACCAAGGTACGCGACTTGACCGACGACCGCTTGATTGCGCTAAACATAAATGACCCGCAGGAAGAAGCAATCAATATTTTCAGGATGAATAACCGGGTAGCATTACCCGTGGTAGATAACAACAATATCCTTTTGGGCATAGTAACTGTCGACGATATATTGTGGATTGCTAACGAAGAATATACCGAGGATATTCAAAAAATTGGTGGTACCGAAGCTTTAGATGAGCCATACCTGGACATCCCACTGCTTAAGCTGGTAAAAAAGCGCGTTGGCTGGTTAATCATTTTGTTTTTAGGCGAAATGCTAACCGCTACGGCCATGGGTTACTTTGAAGGGCAGATTGCTAAAGCGGTAGTTTTGGCGTTGTTTATCCCGTTAATTATATCGAGCGGCGGCAACAGCGGTTCGCAAGCTTCTACGCTAATTATCCAGGCGATGGCTTTGGGCGAGGTGACCGTTGCCGACTGGTGGCGGGTAATGCGCCGCGAAATACTATCTGGCTTGTTATTGGGAACAACCTTAGGTCTGATAGGATTTTTTCGTATTTTTGTTGTTGCGATGTTCAGCAGCATTTACGGACCTCACTGGATACTGGTAGGTTTAACGGTAGGCTTAGCGTTAGTAGGAATCGTTTTATGGGGTTCTTTAGCCGGCTCCATGCTTCCACTTATACTTAAACGTATAGGCTTAGACCCGGCAACTTCTTCAGCACCCTTTGTAGCCACACTGGTCGACGTAACCGGGTTGATTATTTACTTTACTATTGCAGTGTCAATCATGCAGATTTAATAAAACAAGCCCTTAATCTATGGTGGCTTAAGGGCATTCTTTAAAACTCTGTTCAGAGTTATGTATTTACAATTTTACTGGACGGAGTATTTGCGTACTAAATTAGTGATTGCAGGGCCTGCAATTTCTGATTATGAGTACAACTGCAAATAAAATGCAGCGTAGCATTCATCAAAAACAGCTTTCGAATATTAATGATGACCAACAACAGTTGCCAATTTCTCTTTTGTAAAATCAAGCAGCGATGCGATGTCTGTACGGGACGAGTTATTAGCTAATATTTTTTCAAAATCGCCGATGGCTGCTTTGAGGGCAGTGGCAACTCTTTGCTTGTCGTAACCGGCATGCGCCATTTTAAGGGCAGCATAATCCTTGTAATCTATAGCGCGGTTTTGATAATACGTATTTTCAGGCTTAATTAAGATGGCCTTAGTTAAATCGGCAATAGCGCCCAGCAGATATTTTTCCTTTTCACTTTCGGGCAACTGGGCATCTTTAGCCATATTGCTTTTGGCCTTGGAGCGGAACGAATAAGCCGCGTGGTCCGTGACATTGATAGACAATACACGGTTATAGGCCGCAATCGACTTTTTGTAGTTTTCGCTATGGTAGTACGAATAGCCTAACATCCATAAGGCATTGGCATTGCTGGAATCAACAACGCATGCTTTTTCTAATTGCCTGACGGCGGTTTTAAAGTCCTTATCCATTAACGCCTGTAAGCCGAGCTTCATGTAGGCGTTTTGAGCATATCCTTCAATACTCGAAGCAATAATAAAGGACAGTATGACGGATATCCTCCTCATCAGATCAGATGTTAGCTGAATTAACATAACAATAACTAACCAGTGGGTAATTTATTGCACTTATAATCGGTTTGTGTAAAACTTTTTTATTTTCAGTCATGCCTGATTTCTTAAAAAGCACCTTTTTAGCGTCATTCAATCAGGCAAGTATACTCATTCAAGTACAAATAACTTATCAAATTGTTATTTTGTTACATACAAGCCGTGGTTATTAATGGTAATTTGTCAGGGTCAAAAGTATTGGCATGTCAATTGAAACTATTGTTGCTGAAGCATTCTAAAACATAAAAACGTATTTTTGTAGGCTTCATCCGTTTGAACCCCGGCGCTGGCTGACAACTTGGCGTCATTTATCAACACTATATAGAAAGGGTATTTAATGAATTTCGACCTATTTGATATAAAAAACACTTTACCAATTATAAATGAAGATTCGGAGTTCTTCCCCCTGATGTCTACCGAAGACGAAGAGGAAATGAACAACGAGCAGGTTCCTGACGTTTTACCCATTTTACCTTTACGTAATACTGTATTATTTCCGGGTGTAGTTATTCCTATCACGGTAGGTCGCGATAAATCTATCAAACTCATTCGCGATGCCAACAAAGGCGACCGCATGGTGGGCGTAGTAGCCCAACAAGATGTGAATGTTGAAGACCCCGATTTTAGTCAGCTGCACCAGATTGGTACCACTGCGCTTATTATTAAAATGCTGCAAATGCCCGACGGTAACACCACCGTAATTTTGCAGGGTAAAAAGCGCTTTGTTCTTAAAGACGAAGTGCAGAGCTCACCTTATATCAAAGCGTCAATAGAGCCTTTTAAAGAGGTAGCGATTAAAGAAGATAAAGAATTTAAAGCTATGGTGTCGTCTGTAAAAGACATGGCCATGAGCATTATTCAGTTATCACCTAATATACCAAGCGAAGCCGGCATTGCCATCCGCAACATTGAGAGCACTACGTTTTTAATCAACTTTATTGCCTCCAACATGAATGCAGACATGGAGGCCAAGCAGCGCATTCTGGAAACACCAAGCGTGCGCGACCGTGCCCATTTAGTGCTGGAGCATCTGACTACAGATTTGCAGATGCTGGAACTTAAAAACCAGATACAAACTAAGGTACGCACCGATTTAGACAAGCAACAGCGCGACTACTTTTTAAATCAGCAACTCAAAACCATACAGGAAGAGTTAGGTGGCAGTACACCCGATTTGGAAATTGAGAACCTGCGTGCCCGCGCCCTTAAAAAGAAATGGAGCAAAGAAGTTAGCGACCATTTTAATAAAGAGATAGAAAAGCTACAGCGCATTAATCCTGCTGCTGCCGATTACTCGGTACAAATAAACTACCTGGAACTGTTGCTGGATTTGCCCTGGAACGAATTTACCAAGGATAACTTTGACCTTAAACGTGCCCAAAAAGTACTGGACAAAGACCACTTTGGCATGGAAAAAGTAAAAAGACGCATTATTGAATACCTTGCCGTACTGAAGTTAAAGCACGACATGAAAGCGCCTATTTTGTGTTTGGTTGGCCCTCCGGGAGTTGGTAAAACATCCTTAGGTAAATCAATTGCCAAAGCTTTAGGCCGTAAATACGTGCGCATGGCGTTGGGCGGTGTACGTGATGAGGCCGAAATAAGAGGTCATCGTAAAACGTACATCGGTGCCATGCCGGGCCGTATCATTCAGTCAGTTAAAAAAGCTGGTGCAGCTAACCCGGTGTTTATCTTGGATGAGATTGACAAAGTAGGCAACGATTTTAGAGGTGACCCGTCTTCAGCCCTATTAGAGGTTCTGGACCCGGAGCAAAACAGCAGCTTTTACGACCATTATGTGGAGCTGGACTTCGACCTATCAAATGTAATGTTTATTGCCACTGCCAACTCTTTAAGCACCATACAGCCGGCCTTGCTCGACCGTATGGAAATCATCGAAGTAAGCGGTTACACCATCGAAGAGAAAATTGAGATAGCCAAGCAACACCTTTTGCCTAAACAACGCGAAGCACATGGCATCAAAACCAAAGATGTGGTAATTAAAAACGACGTGATGGAAAAGGTGGTGGAAGATTATACCCGTGAGTCGGGCGTGCGTGGTTTAGAAAAACAGGTAGGTTCTATCGTGCGTGGTGTGGCTAAAAGCATTGCGCTTGAGGAGGAATTTAATGCAACCGTCACCAAAAAGGACGTGGAACGCTATTTAGGTCCTCCCCTGTTTGACAAAGATTTATACGAAGGCAATGATGTTGCCGGTGTAGTAACAGGCTTGGCCTGGACACAAGTTGGCGGCGATATTTTATTTATTGAAGCAAGTTTAAGTCCTGGTCGCGGCCGTTTAACCCTAACCGGAAGTTTGGGCGATGTTATGAAAGAATCGGCCACCATTGCGCTGGCCTATATACGGGCTCACGCCGGTTATTTTAATATTAACCCAAAGCTGTTCGACCAGTGGGACGTCCACATCCACGTACCTGCAGGCGCTACGCCTAAGGATGGACCGTCGGCGGGTGTAACCATGCTTACGGCTTTAACATCAGCATTTACCCAACGTAAAGTAAAGCCTAACCTGGCTATGACCGGCGAAATTACGCTGCGTGGACGTGTACTGCCGGTGGGTGGTATCAAAGAAAAAATACTGGCTGCTAAACGCGCCGACATCAAAGAGATTATTTTGTGTCAGTCTAATCAGAAAGACATCCTGGAAATTAAGGAAGATTATATTAAAGACTTGAAGTTCCATTATGTAAAAGAAATGCGCGAGGTGATTAACCTGGCCCTTCTGGATGACTTGGTAGCAGAACCGCTTGATTTAACCGTAAAAGAGGATATAAAACCTGCGGTTGATTACACTATGTAGTTGCAAAATTTGGTTAGTTTACTTATGTTTAGACCAACAAACTAAACCATGAGTACACTAACCAAAACTTCTTTCGTTTTCGCAATTATTCTTTGCGCATTTTTCAAAAATTCCTTCGCTCAAAACTCAGCAGTCACCACACGTGCGCAGAATGCGTTCGTGGAGTTAGGCGGTCCCGGTCTATTATTGTCGGCTAATTATGATACTCGTTTCGGTCAGCGCCGCGACGGCATTGGCGGTCGTGCAGGCTTGGGTTATCTCTCCATTGATGACAATTCTATTTTGACTGTACCCTTACAGGTAAATTATTTGCTGGGTAAAAAAGGCAAATTTTTCGAGATAGGCCTTGGTGCCACCATCATCAGCACAAGCGGAAAAGGTAACGAAGACTTTTTCTCGTTAGATGATGCAACCGGCGCTATCGGTACCATGGCTTTTGGTTACCGTTATCAGCCCGAAGATGGCGGATTCAATTTTAGAGCAGCCGTTACGCCAATTTTTAATAGTACAGGCTTTATGCCATTTTTTGGCGGCATTAGCTTTGGCTATACGTTTTAGATATAAAAGCATAATGAAACAAAAAGCCTGACAAACCATCCGGCTTTTTGTTATTTTTAGCGCTTTCAATTCAACATGAAATTTCGGTTCATCGCTGCTTTGGCAGTACTTTTTTTTGCAAGCGAGGTAACGTCGGCGCAAACACATGCCCACGAGTTTGGCTTTCAGTCTGACAATGACTCTTTCCTGGCGCAAGGCTCCGACCGCTATTATACCAACGGCCTATTCATTTTTTATCGCCAGGCTTTAAATACCAATAACAGCGCTAAACTGGCCAACAAAGTATTGGGCATAGAGGTGGGCCAAAAAATGTTTAACCCAATATCCGGCTACGTGCCTAACGCCAGTTTTGTAGACCGGCCTTTTGCAGCTTACTTGTATGTCGGGGCTAACTTAAACCTGCTTTACAAAAACGAGAGTAACCTTAAACTTACTGCCCAAACCGGCATGATTGGTCCGGCAGCATTAGGCAAGCAGGTACAAAACATTATTCATAACACCTTTGGCTTTTACACGCTCAATGGCTGGCAGTATCAAATCAGGAACAATTTTCAGTTGAATCTGTCAGCAGAGTATAATCGCTTGCTGGCCCGCGCTTCCTGGATTGATGTGAGTGCGGCTGCTTACGGAAACCTGGGTACTGGATTTAACGGTGCCGGTTTAGGTCCGTTGGTAAGGATTGGCGATTTTAACCAGCTGTTTAACTCGGTGAGTACCCAAAGTATATCTACGCGTAACGCCACAACGCCACTGCATACCCGTGAGTTATTTTTATACTACAAACCCCAGTTTAATTACATCGCTTACGACGCCACAGTAGAAGGCGGCTTATTTCAGGATAGCCAGCCGGGCGGACCTGAAATCCGCAGCAAGCCTAACCGAACCATGTTAAGCCAGCAAGTGGGTTTGGCTTACGGTGGTAAACGTTGGGTAATAGATTTGGCGGCTGTATTTCATACCCGCGATGTAAAAACGCAAAGCTTTAACAACCATCAATGGGGCTCGGCAACGCTGCTTTACCGCTTTAATTAAAGCATCGGTCAAATATCTAATAATCGTTTTTTCGTAATTGCTTTTTTACCGATTGCAGGCGCTTTTGCTCCAGGCGTTTTGCCTTGGCTTGCCGGCTCACTTTAATGGGCTTGCGTGCCTTAGGTTTGTAAAGGGCCTGTTCCAACATCGCATAAAGCTTATCTAAAGCCAGATGTTTGTTATCCAACTGACTTCTGGTTTCTTCACTGGTTAAATGTATTAAGCCGTCACGGTTAAGCCGGTTTTGTAGTTTGTTGGTAAGCCAGGCTTTATCCTCGTCGGTAAACAGTGCCGATTGCTGTAAGTCAAACAGCAGTTCTACTTTAGTAGATAGCTTGTTAACATTTTGTCCGCCTTTGCCGCCGCTGCGTGACGCTCTGTAAGTCAGCTCTTTTTGCAAATCGGCTTTCGTAAAGTTCATTTTCCAAAACTAAGTTTAAAACCTAAGCTGCAAAAACTTTAAGCATTTTTGTACCTTAGCACTCCGATGAGCAAGAACATTGTGGTAGCTATTGACGGTTACTCGTCGTGCGGAAAAAGCACATTAGCTAAAGCCTTAGCCAAAGAACTTCAGTTTATATACGTTGACAGCGGTGCCATGTACCGCGCCGTAACCCTTTATTTTTTACGCAACCACATTGACCTGAATAATGCTGAACAGGTGGCCGAAGCGCTCAAAAATATCCATCTCAATTTTCATTCGCGCGATTACCAAACGCACATCACGTTGAACGATGAAGAGGTATCTGATGAAATCCGCCTGATGCCGGTATCTGAAAACGTAAGTCCGGTATCAGCCATACGCGAGGTACGTAAAGAGATGGTTGCGCAGCAGCAACGCATGGGCCGCTCTAAAAACATTGTAATGGATGGCCGCGACATTGGCACTACCGTGTTTCCGAACGCGCAGCTTAAGCTGTTTATGACCGCCGACCCGAAGGTACGCGCCGAACGTCGTTTCAAGGAATTGCAGCCTAACAATCCGGACATCACCCTGGAAGAAGTATTTGAGAACTTAGCTCACCGAGACTATTCAGACACCACCCGTAAAGAAAGCCCGCTGATGCGTGCCGAGGATGCTATTATTTTAGACAACACCAATATTACACCAGAGCAGCAACTACAATTTGCTTTAGAAAAAATAAAGCCGCTACTTAAAAAGTAACGGCTCTATCTTCTGGTTCAAATTTGAGCACTTCTACCCCGAAGCGCCTCAAAAAATCAACGCCTTCATCGCTCGGCAATCCTTTGTATTCGGCATAAGAATGCTGATAGTACACGGTGGTAATACCGGCCGAAAATATGAGTCGTGCACACGCCAAACATGGCGACAGCGTGGTGTACATAGTTGCACCTTCTAACTTAGCGCCGTTCTTTACGGCATATAAAATCGTGTTTTCTTCCGCATGTAAAGCCAACGAGCAACTGCCACGGGCGTCACGCGGGCAACCGCTTTCGGGCCATTCTTCATCGCAGTTATGCGTGCCGGCCGGCGGGCCGTTATAACCCACCGATATGATGCGGGTGTCTTTGGTCAGCACCGCTCCTACCTGCGCCTTTACACAATGCGAGCGCCTGGCCAAGTCACTGGCCAGGTTCATAAATATCTGGTCGAACGAAAGTTTACTCATAAGGTTGCTTAGTGTCCGGCTGCCGCTTCAACGTGGTCAAGGTCGATGCCTTGTTTTCTTAACTCGCCGCTTACCTTCCAGGCAAAGAATGCCAGGTAAGCAAAACCGATTACCGGGATGATGTAAGATAAGTGAATACCCGCGGTATCCGCTAAAATACCCTGTACCGGTGGTATTATGGAGCCACCTAAAATCATCATAATTAAAAATGCCGAGCCCTGGCTGGTGTATTTACCCAAACCGGTAACCGACAACGCAAAGATAGACGGCCACATGATAGAGCAACATAAGCCACCACTGATGAATGCATAAACTGAAACGATACCGTGAGTTAATAAGCCCACCAGCATAAAAGCTACACCCAATAAACCAAAAACGGTAAGGGTACGGGCAGGCTTCTCTTTACCTAAAAAGAAAGCAATAATCATCACCACAATACAAACGGCATATGGCAGCAAGTGGCTAATAGCTGCACCCGATATGTAGTTAGCCAAAAGCACCACTGCAAACGCCACAAAAGGCATAATTATAGTTAAGGCATATTTAGTGGTAGTTTGTAAATTAAACGCACCAACAGCGCCGGCCCAGCGGCCAATCATTAAGCTACCCCAGTATAGAGAGATAAACGGCGCAATATCGCTCTCGTTCCAACCGCCAAACTCGGGTAGCTTAAGCAAGGCTCCCATATTACTTTGTATGGTAACCTCAGTACCTACGTACATAAAAATAGCCAGCATACCGTAAATTAATTGCGGGTATTGCATTGCTCCCCAACCTTGCCCATCTTTTTGGGCGGAAAGCAAAGAACCAATCAGCGAAAACAGGATAATGGCCAATGATGCATATACAAAATAAGCTTGCGACAAACCTGTAGCGTTACTTAAAGGATTAGCAGCTAATATGAGCCCGAAAGCGATAAAGATGATAAACAGCGGTAAATTGGCTTTATTACTTTGCTCGATTTTTTCGTCGCTGGTAACTTTTGGCAAATTACGAAACCAAAAAAAGACGGCCACTGCAATGAATAAACCTGCTAATGCATAATAAAGATTGTTTACTAAAGAAATGTCCACTTTGACGTTGCTCGCACCTTGCGTGCTGCCAAAAAGTAACTTACCTATTATCACTGGTCCCATCAAACCACCAAAGTTATTCACCGCACCCGCAAAATTAAGTCGGCTTGCGGCTGTTTCGGGCGAGCCCAAGGCAATTACAAACGGATTGGCTGCCGTTTGCTGTAATGAGAAACCAATGGCAATAACGAAGAATGCTGCCAATATAAAACCGAAGGCACCGGAACCGATAGCCGGAACCATGCCCAATGCACCAACAGCCGAAATAATCAGGCCTAAGATGATACCGTTTTTATAACCCAGCTTGTTTAGGATATCTACCCGGCTTGCCTGTGACGCAAAGTACAGAATTAACGACCCGATGAAGTATCCTCCGTAAAAGGTAAAGTCAATCAGCTGCGACTCAAACTGGGTTAAATTGAAGTGGGTTTTACAAAACGGAATAAATATCCCGTTAGAGGCTGCTAAAAAGCCCCAGAAAAAGAACACGGTAATGAGGGTATACAACGCCGAACCGTAGCTTTTAGATTTACTTGGCTGCATGTGAAATTTATGTTATTTGGCTTTTAAGTGTGCTAACATACTGCAATTTTTATAATAATATAGTATACATTTACACATTGCTGCAACAATTTTCCCTTTTATTGTTTAACAGATAAGTTGCATATTCGCCGGGCGTAAAAATTAGAACTGTAGAATGTTTGAAGCTATTATTTCGGGAATTGGTATTGGCTTAGTCTTGACGTTTATCACCGGTCCTGTTTTTTTCGCATTAATCAAAACCAGCGT
>CAJYSL010000360.1 GCA_913777515.1 uncultured Mucilaginibacter sp. | reverse complement strand
AAATCGGTTCGCAGCTGATGAATGTTATGTACATTCTGGATGAGCCGAGTATAGGGCTGCACCAGCGCGATAACGACCGCCTGATTAAAGCCCTGAAAAACCTGCGCGATTTAGGCAATACCGTTTTAGTGGTGGAGCATGACAAAGACATGATACTGGAGGCCGACTATGTAATTGACATGGGTCCGGCAGCCGGGGTACATGGCGGACAAGTGGTGGCCGAAGGTACGCCTCAGCAATTGATGAGTGAGCATACGCTCACCACCTCTTACATTAACGGAGAGCGCGAAATTGCCATCCCAAAAAAGCGGCGCAAAGGCAACGGCAAATCGTTAACGCTCAAAAAAGCTACTGGTCATAACCTTAAAAAGGTAACGGTCGAGTTTCCGTTAGGTAAGCTGATTGGTATTACCGGAGTATCGGGCAGTGGTAAATCCAGCCTGATTACTGAGACCTTATACCCAATTCTGAATCATCATTTCTTCAGGGCTAAAAAGCATCCGCTGCCTTACGACAAGATTGAAGGTTTGGAAAACATAGATAAGGTGATTGAGATAGACCAAACACCTATCGGCCGCACGCCGCGGTCTAACCCGGCAACGTATACCGGTGTGTTTTCTGATATCCGCGCACTGTATGTACAATTGCCCGAGTCTAAAATACGCGGTTACAAACCCGGACGTTTCTCGTTCAATGTGAAAGGCGGCCGTTGCGAAACCTGCCAGGGTGCCGGTATGAAGGTAATTGAAATGAACTTTTTACCTGATGTACAAGTACCTTGCGAAGAATGTGGCGGCAAACGCTACAACCGCGAAACACTGGAGGTAAGATACCGTGGTAAATCTATCAGCGACGTGCTGGATATGAGCATTGAGGATGCCACTGCTTTTTTCGAGCACATTCCGTCCATCTATCGTAAGGTGAAAACCTTAAACGATGTTGGCTTGGGCTATATCACTTTGGGGCAGTCGTCGTTAACCTTGTCGGGTGGTGAGGCGCAGCGGGTTAAGCTGGCTACCGAATTGTCTAAGAAAGATACAGGTAATACTTTTTACATTTTAGATGAGCCTACCACCGGTTTGCATTTTGAGGATATCAACGTATTGTTAGGCGTATTGCAGCAACTGGTTGACAAGGGTAACACCGTGCTGGTTATTGAGCATAACCTGGATGTAATTAAAGTGGTAGACCACGTGATTGACCTGGGGCCGGAAGGCGGCTCGGGTGGTGGCCAGATTTTATACAAAGGTACCCCCGAAGGCCTATGCAAGGTAAAAGAAAGTTTTACCGGTCAGTTTTTAGCCAAAGAGATGGCGCTGGTTCCGGCTTAAAGCTTAATAACGATTATGTGTAATGGAGGCGCAATTTTGCGCCTCTTTTTTTGTGGTGTTTTGGCAGGTAATTTCGTTAAAAATCAACTAATTTTATTCAGCTAGGTGATGTAAACAAATGGCAGTATTCAGAGTAAAAGATTATGGTTACATGCGTTTTCTGATGATGCTTTTCGGTACATTCCCAATTTTATTTATTGGGATCGCCAGTTTCCTTAATCAAAATTACCTTCTAGCTTTTTTTATCACCTTGGCCATCTATACTGTTGCTTTCATATATTTTGTTAAATATCTACGGAAAAAGGAAAATGAATATTTGATAATTGCGGATGAGCAAGGAGTTTCCATCTTAAAACACGGTAATTATACTTGGAATGAAATATCAGGCGTTAATGCTTTTTCTGAAGGGTTTGGTAGGTCTCGAGCTCACTACGTCAAGATATTTTTGCTTAACGGAAAAGTTCTGAGTATCGAAGTTACCACTTGTGATTACGAAAATCAGGATATTGCGCGTAAACTTAAGGAAATTGGAAAGTTGGCCTGACGGCTAATCCTCAAAACAAAACGATATACCTGTTCCTTAATCTTAGCATGTTACCCTTACTTACTGCCGCTCAAATTCGTGAGGCGGATGCTTATACCATAGCTAACGAACCTGTATCATCTATTGATTTAATGGAACGGGCCTCCAAGGCATGGGTAAGTTGGTTTATCAATCACTTTCCGGACAAACGGCAAAGCATAACGGTGTATTGCGGAACGGGAAACAACGGCGGGGATGGTTTAGCCATTGCGCGGCTGTTAACTGAACACGGTTACCAGCAACTTAACGTAAAGATTGCACGTTTTTCGGAGAAATTCTCGGATGATTTCGTCACCAACCGTCAGCGTTTACAAGCCCTGTCTATCCCAATACAGGAGTTGCCGGCAGGCTACCAAACCCTTACCGAAAACAGCGACATTATCATCGATGCCTTATTGGGTAGCGGCTTAAACAAGCCTTTAAGCGGTGATTTTGAAAAGCTGGTTACTTACCTGAACAGCCTGAATAAAACGGTAGTAGCTGTTGATGTACCCACCGGATTTTTAACGGAGGGCGATATAGCCGACGGGAGCACGATATTGAAAGCTGACCTGGTCATCACCTTTCAGCAGCCTAAAATTAACTTTTTACTGCCCGAATCCGGAGATTATATCCAATGCTGGGAAACGGTCAATATTGGATTGAATGAAGATTTTATACAATCATTAAATTCTCCGTACCAATGGGTGGAGGAGCGCGATATTAAAAGTATACTAAAACCCCGGCAACGCTTTAGCAACAAAGGTACTTATGGCCATGCTTTGATGATAGCAGGCCAAGCCAAAACGATGGGTGCTGCATTATTATGTTCATCCGCATGTGTGTATGCCGGTGCCGGGTTAACTACGGCTTGTATTCCTGAAAATGGCTTAACTGCATTAAATAGTTACCAGGCCGAAGTGATGGCCATCATCAGGCGCGAATATGAATTGCCCGATTTAGAGTTGGATAAATTTACCGCCATTGGTATCGGTCCGGGTTTGGGTAAAGATGAAGATGCGCTGGCTCTGCTGCAAAATGTGTTAGAGGGTTACGGCAAACCTATGGTGATAGATGCCGATGCTTTAAACCTGCTGGCCGCTCATCCGCGCCTGCTTACGCAATTGCCGGCCGGGAGCATATTAACACCCCACATGAAAGAGTTTGACCGTTTATTTGGCGAACACCAAACCTGGTGGCAGCGCTCACAGACATTAAAACAAAAGGCACAAGAACTCAATATTTGCATCGTACTAAAGAATGCTTACACCATAACGGCAACGCCCAACGGTGTGCTGCATTTTAACAGCAGCAGCAATGCGGCTATGGCAACTGGTGGTATGGGCGATGTATTGACCGGAATTATTACAGCACTGTTAGCACAAAAATATACGCCTGAACAGGCTTGTTTAGCAGGTGTGTTTTTACATGGTAAGGCAGGAGATGAACTGGCATTGCCCAACCGCTTACAGGTGGTGTTGCCAGGGCAAGTAGCTGCCCGGATACCGGCCAGTATAGCAAGATTGCTATAAAAAATAATAGGTCTGTTGTACTTGTAAACAGACCTATTATCATTAACTGACCTTATAAAGAACAACAAATACTAATTAAAGTACTGATAAGACGCAGCTGCTGGCTAAACGTTACACGAAAATTTAACTTTTTTATAATTTATATCATACATGGAGGCTAAACTGGATGACATCCTGGCGAAAAGCTGGGCGAAGCTGCAACAGGCTAAAGAAGGCAAAGCTGGCAGCAGATATATCACCGTCTGCAATTTTGCCGAATGTTACCCCAATGCTTACACCGTGGTATTACGCGAGGTGCTGCCTGATGAACACCAGGTTATTTTTCATACTGATTTTAGGTCCGAAAAGGTTAATGAGATAAAAAGCAAACCAAATCTTACCATAGTCTACTATGATGATGCCGACCATGTCCAGATTATCCTAAAAGGGAAGGTTGCTATTCATTACCTGGATGATGTGGCCAAACAGCAATGGCAGCAAAGCGGCTTTAAAAGTCGGCGTAATTATCTTACGCAAAAGGCGCCTTCATCTCCGTTGAAAGAAGAAGGCAGCGGCTTAGAATATTTGGGAGACAAAAAGTTCGACGATAATGACCTGTCAGGGTATGAAAACTTTGCTGTCGTTATTCTTGATGTTAACGCGTTGGAGTATCTGCAATTAAATAAAGATGGCAACCGCAGAGGTCGTTTTAAAGCTGAACAAAAAAATGTTTGGATAGGGGAGTGGATTACTCCATAAAACTGGCAGGATAGTTAAAGACTGGCCATTACTACCATCTGGTCCATAGTAGGGTTGATACTACCGCCACGAGGCTCGATAGTTACCGCAAATGCTTGTGCAATAGCTATATCTTTCATCTCTTTCATGTTGGCAGAGTCGGCAGGCAATTTGTCAAAAACGCCTAAATCCACTGGTTTGCCATTGGCTATAGCCCAAAGCTGATACTGATGGTTAGGGTCGGTTTCAGGTAGCTTGGCGTCGTGCATATCCACCATCACCTTCTTGCGTTGGGGGTTCCAGGCTACAGTGAGGATAGATGTCGGCGCTTTGTCTGTACCTTTTAACCGTACAAAATGAAAAGCCGGGTCACGGTAAACGTTCAATTCATTATCCATCAAATTTACCTGGCGCGAATATTTTTGCTCGCTCAGCCGTAAACTCAATAGCTGGTCTTGCGACTGGTTAAGCCGTTTGTAAACCACGCTCAACGCGGCCAGGCTTACACATAATAAAAGCAAGCTTGCTGCAAAGGCGTATTTATAAAAAATACTGACGGTAGGTTTGCTGTGCGTATTTAAAGGTATAACCGGAGCCTCTTGCTTGCCGGGTTTAAAATTACGGTCGTCGGCAAAATTGGTGAGTAAATTATTGAGCACACGGTTGCGCAATTCCTCGTTAGGCTCAATCGAGTTAGCATCAGCATACATGGTCATCGCCTGCTCTATATCCTGAAGTTCGGCTTTTATAGCGGGATGTTTAGCCACCATATCTTCCACCTGCAACCTTTCTTCCGGGCTCAACTCACCCAGAACATAAAGTTCCAAAACTCCCGATTCAATATATGCCTTAGCGTCTTCCAATGTTAATTAAAATGTTTACGTAATTGCTGTATAGCTGTGCGTAAGCGCGTTTTAATAGTGCCCAACGGCATACCTAACTCTTCTGCAGCTTCGGTATGCGTATAACCTTTGAAGTATATCAGATCAAGTATTGATTTTTGCTCAGGTTTTAGCGTATTTACCAACTCTTTCACTCCCAACAACTCAGGCTTGTACACTGTATTATTATGCGTGTCAATGTAACTTACGTTGTTTTCTATCTCCTGGTTTTTATTTTGATTTTTAAAATCCTTAGATCTTAATTTATCAATGGCCAGGTTACGGGCAATATTAATCATCCAGGTAAAAAGCCGGCCTTTATCAACGTTATAAGATGAAGATGAATGCCAGATTTTTACGAAGGTTTCCTGAAGTATATCTTCGGCAGTAGTGGTGT
>CAJYSL010000359.1 GCA_913777515.1 uncultured Mucilaginibacter sp. | reverse complement strand
TTTCACCCGGCTTCCGACCCTAATTACCCTTGGTATGCCATAATGCTGGGTTACCCCGTTGCGGCGGTGGCTTTCTTTTGTACCGACCAATCCATGGTTCAATCGGTATTGGGTGCTAAGGACCTGGAGCAGGGCCAGTTGGGTGTCAACTTTATTGGCTGGCTCAAAATATTATCCTTACCGCTGTTCATCTTCACCGGTATTTTGTGCCGCATCATCTTCCCCGATTTAAAGGACGAAAACCTTGCCTACATGACCATGGTCACCAATCTGTTCCCTGCCGGCTTAAATGGTTTGGTGATTGTGGTGCTGATAGCTGTTTTAGTAGGCACCATAGGCTCATCACTAAACTCGCTAAGTACTGTGTTTACTATGGATATTTATGCCGAGCGGATTAATAAGGAAGCTACTAACAAGCAATTAATCAGTGTAGGGCGTTTGTCAATCATCGTCGGCTGTATCTTATCTGTCGGTGTAGCCATCGCGCTTGATAGTATTAAAGGGCTCAAGTTTTTTGATGTATTCCAATCTATTTTGGGTTTCATAGCGCCACCATTGTCGGTGGTATTCCTGCTTACCGTATTCTGGAAACGTACTACGCGTTCGGCCGTCAATACCATCCTGTCGGCGGGCTCGGCGTTTAGTCTTTTAATTGGTATATTGTATTTGTGGGTATTCCCTAAGGATGTTTACCATTTCTGGCCGCATTATCTCATGTTGTCGTTTTACGTTTTTGCCTTTCTACTTTTGGTGGGTATACTGGTTTCATTGTTAGACCGTAATCCAAAAGTGTACGTAGCCGATATACAGGATGAAAAAGACACGCCGAAAACTTCAGCTAAAGTAAAGATGGCCTGGGTGCTGCTGACTTTAGTAATGATAGGCCTTTACATTATTTTTAACGGACATTAACCTGATGAAGAAGCTGATACCCCAATTTTTATATTCCTCAAAAATTGCACAAAAATTGGCATTATGTTTTGCCATGATGATTGGCAGCGCAGCCGAAATAAAGGCTCAAACCAAAGCCACCTGGATATGGTACCCCGGCGATTATGAGATATGGCTGAGTAATAAAATGCAAAACCGCCGTACCGAACGCGGCTCGTTTTTTCCACCTTTCTGGAAGCTGGACAGCCATTATGTATTGATTGATTTTCATAAAGATTACAACCTGAGCGCGGCCGAAGAGGCGGAGATTGCAGTGGAAGGGCAGTATAACCTGAAAATAGACGGTAAAGCTGCTACCGGCTATCCTAAAACTATTACGTTACCGGCTGGTAAGCATCGCATCAGCCTGAAGGTTTACAATCAAGGCAGTGTACCGGCTGTATTTGTAAAAAGTCCGCATGTGGTATCAGACACCACATGGCAGGTAACTTTTGAAGATAAAGAGTGGATTGATGCATCGGGTAAAACCTCGGATGTTTCGGCAACGCAATATGTACCGGCCGGTGCCTGGAATTTTAACGCAGCCACCACCACGCCGTCGCAATTCCGCTTGCCAACAACACCTCAAAAAGCGGTAAGCCAGACTAAAAAAAACAACTCCATTTTAGTTGACTTTGGCAAAGAAACCTTTGGCTATGTAAAGTTACATGGCGTCAAAGGCAAGGGAAAAGTCACTTTATATTACGGTGAGTCCAAAGAGGAAGCTTTGGATACCAAAGGCGGTGAACTGCTGGATATTATAGAAGCCGACCAACCGCAATCAGGTGATATTACTCTGGATGGCTCTCGTGCTTTTAGGTATGTTAATGTACAGTACGATGGTGACGTGAGCATTAATGATGTGTCGATGCTATACGAATACTCGCCTGTTGAACAGCGCGGCAGTTTCCGTTGTTCGGATGAGCAGATTAACAAAATATGGAATGTGGCTGCTTACACCATGCAGCTAAACACCCGCGAATTTTTCATCGATGGTATCAAGCGCGACCGCTGGGTGTGGTCGGGCGATGCAGCCCAAAGCTACTTGATGAACTATTACCTGTATTTTGATTCGCCTACGGTAAAACGTACCATCAGTGCCCTGCGAGGTAAAGACCCGGTAACCAGCCATATCAATACCATTATGGACTACACATTTTACTGGTTTATCAGCATTTACGATTATTACCAGCATAGCGGCGACCAGGCCTTTATCAAACAGTCTTACCCTGGCATGCAAAGCATGATGAATTACTGCCTGTCTCGCCGTAACGCCGACGGCCTGATGCAGGGCCTGGCCGGGGATTGGGTATTTATTGACTGGGCCGACGGCTTAAGCAAACAGGGCGAAGTAAGCTTTGAGCAAATGCTGCTTTGCCGGAGTTTGGAAACCATGGCCTTGTGCGCCAACATTATGCACGATAGCAAAGGCGCCGCCCAATACAGTGCCTTAGCCAAAGATTTAAAGGCCAAGCTGTTTAGTTACTATTGGAATGCACAAAAGCATGCCCTGGTGCATAGCCGGGTAGACGGCAAGCCGACAGACAATGTAACCCGGTACGCTAATATGTTCGGTATCTTCTTCAATTATTTCACCGAAGCCCAAAAGCAGGACGTAAAAAAGTTTGTGCTGATGAATGATAACGTGCAGAAAATCACTACCCCATACATGCGTTTTTACGAACTGGAAGCCTTGTGCGCCATGGGCGAGCAGCCATACGTGTTAAAGCAAATGAAAGATTACTGGGGAGGCATGCTTAACTTGGGCGCCACATCTTTCTGGGAGGAATATAATCCTGATAAAAAAGGCGCAGAGCACTACGCCATGTATGGCCGTCCGTTCGGTAAAAGCTTGTGCCATGCCTGGGGTGCAAGCCCGATTTACTTGTTGGGCAAATATTATTTAGGCGTAAAACCTACCGCGCCCGGCTACCAGACCTACGTTATCGAGCCGCAATTAGGCGGATTAAAATGGATGGAAGGCGCAGTGCCTACGCCTAATGGCGACATCAAAGTACGCTGCACAACCGACAAAATTAATGTAAGCAGTGCCACTGGTACAGGTGTGCTTCGCATCAAAAGTAAAACCAAGCCGGTTTGCCAGGGCGAGACGCTGAAAGTGTTGGGGAATAACACTTACGAACTATCTATTCAAAAAGACAAAGCTTATGCAGTAAAATATACTGCTTTATAAATATTCATGTATAATTCTGTTTCTCATCAATCCGCATTTATTAAACCTATTGCTTGCAAGCTTTGGGCAGGCATACTATTGGCGTTATTGCCGGTTGCTACCTTTGCGCAACTGGTAGATAAGACGCCGGCTGCTGTACCCAATGCACCAACTGTTTTTAACACCGAGCCTTGGGAAGACCCGCTGGTAAGCGGCATTAACCGCGATGCCTCTCGTGCTACGGCATATTCGTTTAGCAGTGTGGCTGACGCTTTGCAAGGCGACCGCGATAAATCGGGTCGGATGATGTCGCTTAACGGGCAATGGGATTTTAGCTTTGCTGAGAAACCCGCCGATGCACCCCGCGATTTTTATAAAGCGCGTGTATCGGGCTGGAAAAAAATCACCGTACCCTCAAGTGTGGAAATGATAGGTTATGGCAGGCCTATTTATAAAAGCGCCGTTTATCCTTTTCGCCCGGTTAACCCGCCGCACGTGCCTCAGGATTACAATGGGGTAGGCAGTTATCAGCGTACCTTCACGTTACCTGCCAATTGGAAAGACATGAACGTAACCCTGCACTTTGGCGGTGTAAGTTCGGGTTTCAAGGTTTGGCTCAACGGCAAGTTTTTAGGTTACGGAGAGGATAGTTTCCTGTCGTCAGAATTTAATATCACCCCTTATTTGCAAGCCGGTGAAAACGTGTTATCGGTGCAGAACATCCGCTGGAGTGACGGCTCGTTTCTGGAGGACCAGGACCAGTGGCGTTTAAGCGGTATACATCGTGAGGTGATGTTACTGGCCGAACCTAAACTGCGTATAGCCGACTTTTTTTATCAAACCAAACTGGATAAGCAGTACAAAGATGCGTTATTGAGTATCCGTCCGCGCATAGAGAACTTAACAGGTAAGGCCATTTCCCGTTACCAAATCAAAGCGCAACTATTTGATAAAAACAGCAAACCGGTTTTTCAAAAACCTTTGCAGCGGAGTGTGGAGAGCATCATTAATGAGATTTATCCGAGGTTGGACAATGTTAAATTTGGTTTGCTCGAGAGCAAAGTGAGCAACCCTGCCAAATGGAGTGATGAACGGCCAAACCTGTACACCTTAACGCTGTCGTTAGAAGACAGCACGGGACGGGTTATAGAAGTAAAAAGCTGTAAACTCGGTTTCAGGAGCGTTGAGTTTTCTAAAACCGATAGCAAGCTACTCATCAACGGCAAGGTAACCTACCTTTATGGCATTAACCGGCCCGACCATCACCCGGTAAAAGGTAAAGCGCTATCGCGCGAAGATATTCTGGAGGATGTGCGCACCATCAAACGGTTTAATTTTAACTGCATCCGTACCAGTCATTACCCGATGGACCCGTACTTGTATGATTTGTGCGACCAATACGGTATCCTGGTCATCGATGAGGCTAACCTGGAAACACACGGTTTGGGCTCTAAATTGAGTAATGACCCCAACTGGACGAGCGCGTATCTTGACCGGGCTACCCGAATGGTGATGCGTGATAAAAACCATCCGAGTATCATCATGTGGAGTTTAGGTAATGAGGCTGGTCGCGGTCCCAACCATGCTGCCATGGCTGCCTGGATTCATGATTTTGATATCACCCGCCCGGTGCATTACGAGCCGGCGCAAGGCACACCGCAGGCCGAGGGGTATATTGACGTGACCGATGCCCGATATTTAAAACCTAACGACCACTCGCACCGGTTGCAAAACCCTATAGATGAACCATATGTAGATGTGGTTAGCCGTATGTACCCGGCGCTGTATACCGCACCTTTGCTGGTTAACCAAAAAAATGGCGATAACCGCCCTATATTTTTTGTGGAGTATTCGCATGCGATGGGCAATTCTAACGGTAACCTGAAAGAATTGTGGGACCAGTGGCGTGCCTCTAAACGGGTAATTGGTGGTGCCATCTGGGAGTTTAAAGACCAGGGATTACTCAAAACCGATTCGGCAGGTACACCTTTCTTTGCCTATGGCGGCGACTACGGCGAAAAATATTTCGACAATTTTACCATCAAAGGCACGGTAGCTTCAGATGGCCGCCCAAAGGCAGCTATGTATGAGTGTAAGCATGTTTTTCAGCCTGTAACTTGTGAGTTGCTGGATGCCCAAAAAGGTTTAATCGGAATTACCAACCGGCACGCGGTGCAAAGTTTGGCGGGTTACAGTGTGATGCTGCAGTTGAGGCAGGACGGCCGCGTGGTAATGCAAAAGCAACTACCTGTGTTCAATTTAGCTGCAGGAGCAGACACCACTATCAGCATAAAATCTTACCTACCATCCTTGAAGGTAGGAGCAGAGTATTTAGCCGATATTCATTTTTATCTGGCTGCGAGCGAGCCTTGGGCCGAAAAAGGATATGAGATTGCATCCGACCAGTTTGCATTAACTCCGGTTGTTGAACATGATAAAATACTATCATCAACAGCATCAGTGTCTTTAAACAATAATGACAACGCTTATGCGGTAAACGGCAAAAACTTTACCATCAACATCAGCAAGCAAAATGGAGCGCTGACATCCTACAAAATTAATAATCAAGAGCAAGTTTTTGCGCCGTTGCTACCGCATTTTAGTCGCCCGGTAACCGATAACGACCACCGTGGCTGGAAAGCTGACCGTAAGCTGAAGCCTTGGTTTACCGCCGTGCCTAAGTTAATTAATGCTCAGGCCAGTAAGCAATTGGATGGTAGCATCAAAGTGGTCAGCAATTACAGTTTGGTAAATGATAGCGCTGCAGCCGTAGTTACTTATACCATCTCGGGTAGTGGTATGGTCAGAGTTGATTATGCATTTCAACCTAAAGTAAGCGGGTTACCTAATTTACCCAAAGTAGGCATGCAGGGCGGCATCAAGCGCAGTTACGACCAGATCAGCTGGTACGGGCGCGGACCAATGGAAAATTACATCGACCGTCGTTCGGGTTTTGAAGCCAGCATTTACACTTTGCCGATAAACCAGTTTATGGAACCGTATGCCATACCGCAAGAAAACGGTAATCGTACCGATGTACGCTGGATGTTTTTGGCTGACAAAAGGCAAAGCGGGCTTTTAGTGGTGGCTGATAGCCTATTGAGTATGAGTGCATGGCCGTATACTGAAGCTAACATTGTAACTGCCAAACACACCAACAAATTAAAAGATGCCGGTTATTTAACCTTGAACATCGATTTAATACAAATGGGGTTGGGTGGTAACGATAGCTGGTCGGATGTGGCAGCACCCCTCGACATGTACCAGATACCGGCCAAGCCATACCGCTACAGTTTTTATTTGTACCCTTACCAGGGCAGTACTGACGGCATTATCAATGTCATCAAAAAGATGAATAATGCAAAAAAGTAACAGACGAAATTTAGGCTTGTCAATGGCACTGTTTAAGGCTATTTGCATGGCTTTATGCCTGAGTATATTATTGCCTGTAAAGAGCGTTGGGCAGATACGCGGTAAACAGATGGCCAGGGTTGATTTAGAAAAACTATTCAAGAATCCGCCGGCGTCGGCTAAGCCCTGGGTGTTTTGGTACTGGATGCAGGCCGCCGTAACCAAAGCCGGTATCACTGCCGATTTGGAAGCAATGAAGCAGATAGGCATCGGCGGTGCCTATCTTATGCCTATTAAGGGTGTGGCTAATCCGCCATACTTAACCCCACCAGCCGAGCAGCTAACGCCCGAATGGTGGGCACTGGTAAAATTTGCCATGCAGGAAGCCGACCGACTGGGCCTGCAAATGGCGATGCACGACAGTGATGGTTTTGCCCTGGCTGGTGGTCCGTGGATTACCCCCGAACTGTCCATGCAGAAAGTGGTTTACACCCAAACCAATGTTAAAGGCGGAGTAACTTTTAACGATACGCTTGCTCGCCCCGAAAACTACAAAGGCTATTATAAAGACATTGCCATATTAGCGTATCCATCGCTGGCAGGAGCGGGGGTGAACAGTCAGCAAGTAAAACCAAAGGTAACCAGTAGTATAGCCGGTACAGATTTACAATATTTGGCTGACCGGAATAATAAAACGTCATTTACCAGTGCCGATTCTTGCTGGATACAATACGAGTTTCCAGCAGCCTTTACCTGTCGGTCACTGATGGTGCGCAGCAACGCCCCCAACTACCAGGCCGAACGTTTGCAAATTTTGGTGAGTAACGATGGCAAGCAATTCCGCTCTATTGCCCGTCTGCAACCGCCGCGGCAGGGCTGGCAGGATAACGATGCGCTGATTACGCAATCCATAGTGCCTACGACGGCTAAATATTTCAGATTTGTTTATAACAAAGAAGGTTCGGAGCCGGGCGCCGAAGATTTGGATTTTGCAAAATGGAAGCAGTCGTTAAAAATTTCAGGTATCGAGTTATCGGCAGAGCCTCGTATTCATCAGTTTGAGGGCAAAACCGGCGAGGTATGGCGGGTAAGCAAATCGACTACCCGGCAACAATTACCCGATGAGTTATGCATCGCCAAAGACAAGATTGTCAACCTGACGGCGATGGTAGATGCTCAGGGTAAGCTGCAATGGAAAGTGCCTGCCGGTAACTGGACTATATTGCGCATAGGCCACACCTCAACTGGGCATACCAATGCTACCGGTGGTAAGGGAGCAGGTTTAGAATGCGATAAATTTAACACGGCCGCTATTAAACTGCAATTTGATAATTGGTTTGGCGAAGCCATCAAACAGATAGGGCCCGATTTGGCTAAACGCGTGCTCAAAGTTTTCCATGTGGATAGCTGGGAATGCGGCAGCCAAAATTGGTCGGCCTCTTTTGCGCAGGAATTTCAGTCGCGCAGGGGGTATAGTTTGATGCCTTATCTTCCGGTAATGGCAGGCATACCGGTACAGAGCGCCTCACAAAGCGAAAAAGTATTAGCCGACGTAAGGCAAACCATAGCCGAACTGATTAACGATAAGTTTTACGGCACTATGGCACAACTGGCGCACCAAAACGGATGTACTTTTACTGCCGAAAGTGTGGCGCCAACCATGACCAGCGATGGCTTACTGCATTACAGCAAATCGGACATTGCGATGGGCGAATTCTGGCTACGCAGCCCCACGCACGACAAGCCTAACGATATGCTTGATGCCATTTCGGGAGGTCACATCTACGGTAAAAATATCATCCAGGCAGAATCATTTACCGAATTACGAACCATGTGGGACGAGCACCCGGGCATGCTGAAAAGTCTGGGCGACCGCAACTTGGCTTTGGGTGTGAACCGGTTGGTTTTCCATGTAAACACTCACAACCCCTTGTTAGACCGCAAGCCTGGCATGACTTTAGACGGCATCGGTTTATTCATGCAACGCGACCAAACCTGGTATCAGCCGGCCAGGGCCTGGGTCGAGTATCTGGAACGCTGCCAGGCTTTGTTACAGCAAGGTAAACCTGTTACCGATATAGCAGTTCTTACCGGCGAAGAAACACCGAGGCGTGCTTTATTGCCCGACAGATTGATTAACACTTTGCCCGGCTTATTTACCGTAGCCCGGTTAGCGCGCGAAAAGGAAAGGCTGGCCAATAAGGGGCTGCCTTTAAAAATAATTCCAATTGGTGTCACGAGTAGTGCCAACTCGGTTGGTGCCGAAGATTTAGTGAACCCTTTGCAAGGTTACCAGTACGACTCATTTAACCTGGATGCATTGATGCGTTTGGCTAAAGTAAACAACGGCCGCATCGAATTACCTGGCGGAGCCAGCTATAAAGTATTGGTACTACCGGGTAATACGCCTATGTTACCAAATGGTACTTACTGGTCGGCCAAAGTGGTAAATCGCCTCAACGAGCTTATTGCTCAAGGGGCAACTATCATCTGTCATCCTGATGCCGGGCCTAAGTTAAAACAATCGGGCAAGGGTAAACTGGTTTACGGGCCTTATCAACAGCACGATTTAAACGGCTTAGGGCTGACTAAAGATTTGATGGTTTCGGATGGGAACGGACAGGCTGCGCAAGGTATAGCTTGGGCGCATCGCAGCAGTGCAAATTTTGATTTGTATTTTATATCTAACCAGGACAGCATAGCCCGCAATTTACAGTTTTCATTACGTACAAATGGCCGTGTGCCCGAAGTGGCAGATGCTTTAACCGGCGAAATTCGGGAAGCAGATTTATGGAAATCAGAAAATGGACGCACCTTGCTGCCGCTTAAACTGGAAGGCAGTGGGTCGGTGTTTTTGATATTTAGAAAACCAGCTAATCAATCGGTAAAAACTAAACGCAAACTTCAAGTTTTTGAAGCAGCTCAGACACTGCAACCAGCCTGGACGGTAACGTTTGATGCCGCCATGAACGGCCCACAAAAACCAATGCAATGGACATTATTACAAGACTGGAGCCAATCGCAGGATTCAACCATACGGTATTACTCGGGTACGGCAGTATATAATCAAATGTTTAACTGGAAGGGGAACGGCCGAGCTAACGCCTGGGTTAATGTGGGCAAGGTTTATAACATGGCCGAGGTTTTTGTAAATGGCGTGAATTGCGGCGTAGCCTGGACGGTGCCTTACCGGGTGAATATCAGTAAGGCCTTAAAGCCAGGCGTAAACCAAATAAAAATTGCGGTAACCAATACCTGGGCCAACCGTTTGATGGGCGACCACCGCTTACCTAAAGAAAAACAAACCACCTGGACTAACGCACCTTACCGCTTAGAAGGCAGGCCATTGCTGCCTGCAGGACTGATTGGCCCCGTGGTGATTGAAACGACAAAAGAATAAAACGTATATTTATATATGAGAAGAGTGAAAGAACTGCTGGGCGGTGCGGTGTTGTGCCTGGCATTATGCAGCCAGGCTAATGCGCAGAGCAAAGCCCTGGTGAATACATCGGCCAGTCCGTATGCGAGGCTGAGCAGCGTTAATATGGGCGATGTAACCTGGACTAAAGGTTTTTGGGCTGACCGCTTTCAGGTCTGCCGTGATACTATGATTCCTAATTTGTGGAAGGTATATACCGACCCCAACGTGAGTCATGCTTTTAAAAACTTTGAGATAGCCGCCGGGCTTGACACTGGTTCGCACGCAGGCCCGCCTTTTCATGATGGCGATTTTTACAAGCTGGTGGAGGCCGTGGCGAGCATGTATGCCGTAACGCACGACCCTAAACTAGATGCTTTGATGGATAAAACCATTGCAGTAATTGCCAAAGCGCAGCGCAAAGATGGTTATATTCATACGCCAACCATCATTGCTCAAAAAAACGACCCTAAAAATGCCAAGGCCTTTGCCGACCGTCTGAATTTTGAAACCTATAACTTAGGTCACTTAATGACAGCCGGTTGCGTGCATTACCGGGCAACAGGTAAAAAAACACTGCTCAACCTGGCTATTAAAGCTACCGATTACCTTTATAATTTCTATAAAACAGCATCGCCCGAATTGGCTCGTAATGCCATTTGTCCATCGCATTATATGGGTGTGGTAGAAATGTACCGCACCACGCGCGACCCGAAATACCTCGAACTCTCCAAAAATCTGATTGATATCCGTGGTTTAATGAAAGATGGTACGGACGACAATCAGGACCGTATCCCGTTCCGCCAACAGACTAAGGTGATGGGGCATGCGGTTAGGGCAAATTATTTGTTTGCCGGAGCCGCCGATGTTTACACCGAAACCGGTGATACTACACTGATGCACACCCTTAATTTGATGTGGAACGACGTAGTTAACCGAAAAATGTATGTGACCGGTGGTTGCGGTGCACTATACGATGGCGTATCTCCCGACGGGACATCTTATAACCCGACCGACGTGCAGAAAGTACACCAGGCTTATGGACGCGATTACCAGTTGCCTAACTTTACGTCGCATAACGAAACCTGCGCTAATATTGGTAATGTGTTATGGAACTGGCGCATGCTTCAGGCTACCGGCAAAGCACAATATGCTGATGTAATGGAGTTGGCTCTGTACAACAGTGTACTATCGGGCATCGACCTGAGCGGACGTAATTTTTTATATACTAACCCTATGAGCTATTCGGACGCTTTACCGTTTAGCCAGCGTTGGTCAAAAGACCGTGTGCCTTACATTAAGCTGTCTAATTGCTGCCCTCCAAACGTAGTGCGCACTATTGCCGAGGTAGCAGATTACGCTTACAGCGTATCTGACAAGGGCTTGTATTTAAATTTATATGGTGGCAACGCCCTGAACACGACGCTTAAAGACGGTTCAAAAATTAGTTTAGACCAGCAAACCGAATATCCGTGGAATGGCAAAATCAGCATCACGCTGAAACAGGTAACCGGCAAGCCGTATGCCATGTTTTTCAGGATTCCGGCGTGGAGCAGCGGCGCATCCTTATCTGTAAACGGTCAGGCTGTAAATGTTCAGTTAACACCCGGTGAGTATGCAGAAGTTAGTCGGAAATGGAAAGCAGGTGATAAAATTGAATTGAATCTACCAATGCCGGTGAGATTGTTAGAATCAAACCCATTGGTTGAAGAAACGCGTAACCAGGTGGCTGTAAAACGCGGCCCGGTGGTTTATTGTATCGAATCGGCTGATTTACCACAGAGCCAAAAGGTATTTAATATTGCCATACCTGCCCAAAACAACTTGAAGCCCGAAATGATAAAGATTGACAATAGTCCAATCATGAGCTTAACCGGCCAGGTTGATGTAAGAAATGAGAGCAACTGGCAAAACAAACTATATCGCGAAATAAGCAGCAAAGAGCCGGCTAAAGTAAAAGTGAGGTTGATACCATACTACGCCTGGGGCAACCGCGGCCATGTAGATATGGAAACCTGGATTCCGTTGGATAGATAAATCGAATTTTAAAAATGACAAGGCCGGCTGCATGATTTGTAACCGGCCTTGTAGTTTATATTCATGTCGATAAAGCTGTTTATTTCAACATATTAATCACGTCGGCTTTACGTGCTTCGGGCCATACTTTTAAATTAGTAAGTTCTCCGTTTTTAACGGTGGCCTCAACGGCTGTTTGGTATGGCGCATGCAGTTTAAAATGCACGTCCCATGTTTTAGGCCAGGCCGGCAGCAGGTATATTTTTTTATCATCAGTTTGCATCAACATTTCCTGCAAGCCAATCATCCCAGCTCCGCCCCAGTTGTGGTCGGGCGTCCAATCAAACCCCGGTCCCCAAAAAGCCGGGAACTTGCGACCGGAATCTTTGAGTTTGATGACAGCCAATTGAGCCGCTTCGTCTTTTAAGCCCAATCGTGCAGCAAAAATATTATCCTGTTTCCAGCCAATACCACTTCTGAATTTTACAGCTAGGGTATCATACTTCCAGGTATTACGGGCGATGTCTAAATTCGGTTTACCAACGCCGTAAATGCCCCACGGAAAAACGGGATAAAGCTGCATACTCTCGGTATTGTTTACCCTTTCCCATAACTGCGCGGGGGCAATGGTTTTGTGACCGTCAAACTCCCTGAAGCTGATAGGAGGGATGCGTTTAAGCATTAACTCCCAGTTCTTTCTTTTTTCGGACGTCAAATATTCCGGCGGCAATTGCAATAAATGAGTCAGCACCGTTTGCAAGGCTGCAACAGTTGAGTTGGCATTATAAGCCATCTTAAACGTTTCGCCGGCCGAACCAGGATAAAGCACCAAATGGCCTGCACCGTCTAAGGCCTTGCTGCCGCGGTTGCGGGCCAAGTACTGGTAATGTTCGTTAAAAAACGTCAGGCAGCTTTCAATAAACGGAATATAAGGTTTAATGTCACGACCATTATAGTCGCGGGTTTGCAGCATCATGTCGCAAAACTCCAGTACGGTATCCCACTCGTACTCCAACCATGCATTGTATTCCATGCCTTTGTCAAAACCGGCCGGGCGTTTCCAGCCGTATTCGGTGGCGTTAGGCAAGCCAAAGTTTTCTAACTGCTCAGTAAAACTCGCGCCGGCGTGGTTCCAGTAAGTTTGGGTACGCAACTCGGCATTATGCAGGATGCTTAAATAAAAGTCAAACGCCGGTTTCATCAAATCCCAGTCGCCGCTTTTAAGCATGGGCCAGTAAACCAGCCGCTGGTTCTGGGCGGTCATCAGTCCGCCACCCCAGTTCCTGAAATCCGGCGTAAACTTGGCCGTGCTGTCAGTGTATTGCGGGTCGTAGGTAAACAATCCGCCATTAAATTTAGTGGGGTAGTTCCCAAACGCGTTACAACCCAGCATATATCTGAACAGCTGGTAGTTGCGACCTGCTTGCCAAGGCTCTGCATGGGCTTCATCTGTATTGATGAATATAAAGCTGCGTTCCCAATAATTTTTCCACCAGTTTTGAGTAGCTTTTTCCGCTTGTTTAGAATTTTGTTTGGCTTTAGCAATAAACTGCTTCAGCCCTTTTTGCCACTGACTGATATCCGGCGTTTGCTCGGTGTGCAGATAAATTTCAATATGCTGCTTGCGGGTGGCCGATTTACTTTGCAGCTTCCAACCTTTAAACGGTGCAGATGCATAGGTGCCATCTATTACACCTGCTGCCTGCATATGGGTGCCCGTCATCATGCCGCCAAACGCCAATCTTTTCAACGGATCAAATAGCTGACCTTTCACCGAATTTAAGCCTTCGTGTGCAACGGTAGCATCAAATATAGTACTGTCCTGGTTGTGATGATAAAACAGTATGCTGTTATTTTTTAAAGCAACGTCATCTTTCCGGGTTTTGATGTCTGGCCGGTTAGCCCATTTCCAGGAGCCTTGATTGTTTTCGCGCCCTTTGGTTGGGCGGTCTGCAAATCGCCAGTTTTCATAAATCGCTTCGGTTTTGATGGCCTGACTACTGTTCACCTCCACATGTACTACTGGTCTAAACACATCCACCCAAATATGTACATCTGCTTTAACGCTCTGGTGACTAGCCTGAATAGTTACCGCACCTGTTTTTAACGAAAGCTGCTGTTTAAAATCGCTACCCTCAAACGGGTTAGGAAATAGCTTGAGTCGTACCCGACCAAGTTTCAGCAAGCTGTTATTTTCATCAAAAGTGCCGCTTTTGGCAATGTAGAAAAGGATGTCGCCATTCTCTACCCAAACGTTAAGCCCAACGTCGCCGCCACCACATGGCATAGACTCGCCCGAGTTTCGGCTCTGGGTAGTCCATACCATATAATTTTTCTCAAGTTCTGCCGGTTGTGCTCGTAGTTGTGATGTACAAAAAAGCGACAGGCATGTAGCGGTAACAAAAAATAATAACTTATCCATTACCAGTTATCGGTTCTGAATGAGGATACCGGTAACCCATCGGTTCCGTATAATTCTCCTACAATAAAATCCCTGAAAGCATAACGCACGGCTACCGGTTTTTTTACCTGCGGAGCCGACACCGTGACAGAACTTCCGTTAATTACGGCCTTAGCCGGGTAAAACTTTTGGTCGTCGCCGGCAATCTCAAACTGCGTTAAGGGTTTGTTATAGGAAGTCAACCCATTGGCGGCATTAACAAATTTCAGTACGGCGGCGGTATCTTTAACTGTCATCGATTCATATTCAGGACTGGCAAAACCAAAACCTTTAGTATCGTATGTTTTGCCTAAGGCCAGGTAGGCCAGCCGCGTTCCGCCCGGTTCTTTACGGGCGGGGTGTATGCTGGCTTGCTCGCCGATGTCCATCAGTACCGCCATGGCACTGTTGGGTATGGTTTTTTGAGATTTGCGTTGTGCATCGCGCAGATAGGCCGAATTATACTTGCCGCCTTTACTATAAGGTGGCAGTTGCGCGTAGTCGTAAGGTGCTATCTGGGCGTAATAAAACGGAAAGTCGCCCTGCTGCCATAAACTGCGCCAGCGGTTCACCAAGGCTGGGAATAGTTTTTCGTAACGGTCGGGGTTATCGTAATTTGATTCGCCCTGGTAAAAAATAGCCCCTTTTATGCCGTAACCAACAATGGGGTGCAACATGCCATTGTAAAGCGTAGTAGGGGTACGGCTCACCTGTTTAATGGTGTCGTTTTTAGCCGGAATTTTTATCTCCGGAAATGCTTTTAACGTCTCCGGGTCGAGCCAGGCCTCGGCAAATGAACCACTGTAGCTTACGTTGATTAATCCAATAGGTACATCCAGCATCTCATTTAACAATCGGCCAAAATAGTAGCCCGTTGCACTAAAGTTGCTGACAAACTCCGGACTGGCTGCATGCCATTCGGATGGCTTGCTGTTTTCCTGCAACTCTGTTGTAGACGACCGGGGCACGGTGTATAACCTGATACGATTATTTTTTGATTTCAAGATGGCCTCGTTCGAGCCCATCAGCGGTTGTCCTTTAAAGCCTTTCATAGGCATTTCCATATTCGATTGTCCACCGCAAATCCAAACTTCGCCAATCAGGATATTGTCCAGCTTTACCAGTTTGCCATCATTAATGGTAACTGTATAAGGGCCTCCGGCAGCTGATGTAGCTAACTTGGCTTTCCACTTGCCGGCTTGGTCGGCCGTGGTTTTGTAAACCTTGCCGTTCCATGAGGTAGTGATAGTAATGTTGGCGCCCGGTTTATCCCATCCCCAAATGGGGGCCTGCGACTGCTGCTGCAAAACAGCATTGCTGCTAAATATGGAGGCCAGCTTTACCTGGGCCGAAGCTGTTAATGCAGCCACCGAAAGCAGCGCAAAAAGACCTGTTTTTAGTTTCATGAAAAAGCTGTAGTTGTAATAGGTTGTTTATCGGCGTTGCCCGATTTGCTTAGTTTTTCAGATACCTGCGTTTGTACTCGGCCGGTGTTACGCCTTTTACTTTTTTAAAGTGACGGTAAAAGTTAGATACGTTATGAAAGCCGCACTCAAAGCAAATGACCTCGGTAATCAGTTTGTTTTCTACCAAAAAGCGGCAGGCATGGCTAATACGAATCTCAATCAAAAAATCGTAATACGTTTTGTTGGTCATCAGTTTAAAGTAACGGCAAAACGACGTAACGCTTAAATTGCTTAAAGCCGATATCTCTTTTAAAGTGATATCGCGTTTGTAGTTAGATAGAGTATATGTATAAATATGGCTCAACCGGGCATCGTCCATCTCACTCGGTTGCTGAAACGCATTAAGGTTGTTAACGATAGGCTTAAACTCGGTACTCTCGGCCATAGTTTTAAGTATCGACAGCATCACGATAAGGCGGTCTAAGCTACCGGCGTTTACACCGGCCTTCATCAGTTCAATTACCTTTTCTTTGGTCTGACCGTAAAATATCATCCCGCTTTTGGCGCGCTCGTAAAGCTTATTAATCAGGAAGGCTTCGGGCAACTGCAATATGTCTTTGCCCAGGCAGGTAGGTAAAAACTGGAAAACAATAGCCTCAATGTTTAAGCCGCTGTTGTGATGGTAGTACTCCTCGCGGCAGCGCCAGGCGTGAGGCAGGTTTTGACCAAGCAGTATCAATTCGCCCGACGAAAAGTTGCCAATGTTATCGCCGATAAAACGTACGCCTTCGCCTTTGATATTATAGTGCAACTCAAGCTCAGGATGATAATGCCAGATGTTACCAAAATTGGGCTTTACATCATGCCTGATGCTAAACGAAGACTCAGACTCTCCGGACAGTTTACGATAAATGGGCTTCATAGACCTGAAAGCTTATAATTAGTATTTGAAGATAGCAAATGAACGTAAAAGTGTAAAATATATTCCTCTTTTACCGTAACATTTTAATTAACATGGT
The DNA here is from genome assembly GCA_913777515.1 of uncultured Mucilaginibacter sp. Taxonomy (GTDB): domain Bacteria; phylum Bacteroidota; class Bacteroidia; order Sphingobacteriales; family Sphingobacteriaceae; genus Mucilaginibacter. Next base: position 5,707 of record CAJYSL010000359.1, on the reverse strand, counting down.
AACATGTTATAATTTATGGAAAAAATACTATAAGCAATAGGATGGCAATTGCTATAGTTTTGTGAGTATATACCTGCTGTTAAACCACCAGTAATAAATACATTAAGATTTTTTGCGGTTGCACAAGGCAACTCGCTTTGCCAATAAGCAAAGCTTGCCATATAAACAGGTAATGCCTTATTAATTAAATGCAGAATTTAAAAATACATTTTCCGGGTAAGCTTATTTTTGGTAGTGGTGTGCTTGCCGATTTAAGCCAAGAAATATTTCAGCTTAACTGCGAAGAAGTGCTGTTGGTTACTATAGAGCCATTATTGCCTCAGCTGCAAACACTTATCAGTGAGTTAAAAGAAAAAGGTTTGGGCATTGCTATCGATACCAGCATTGTACAAGAGCCAAGTTTTTCTGACTTCGACAAGCTAATTAATAAATATAAACGAACCGTGCCTGATGTAGTAGTTGGTATTGGCGGCGGTAGCGTGCTGGATATTGCCAAATTAATTGCTGCGCAGGTTGACAATACACAAACCTTACAGGAAATTGTAGGTAACGGCTTGCTAAAGCAGCGCAACAAAAAGCTAATTTGCCTGCCCGCCACTGCTGGTACCGGCAGCGAGGTATCGCCCAATGCCATTTTGGTTGATGATGCTGATAATCAAAAGAAAGGCATCATCAGTCCGTATTTAGTGCCCGACATTGTTTACGTAGACCCTTTATTAACTACTAGTGTACCTGCCAGTATAACTGCCGCTACCGGACTGGATGCTTTAACGCATTGCCTGGAAGCTTATACCAATAAGTTTGCTCAACCTTTTATTGATATATATGCCTACGAGGGTATGCGTCTCATTGCTGCCAACCTGGCGCAGGCGGTGTACCATGGTAGTGATGCTGAGGCCCGTACTCATGTTTCCATGGGTAGCCTTTTGGGCGGCTTTTGCCTGGGGCCGGTGAACACGGCAGCCGTGCATGCGCTTTCTTATCCCTTAGGCAGCATGTTCCATTTGGCGCATGGCTTGTCGAACGCCTTGCTGTTACCTTACGTGATGGCGTTTAATATACCAGCTTCGACCAAACGTTACGCTGACGTAGCCGTAGCTTTAGGATGTGTACGCGAAGCCGACGATTTAAGCACGGCTTGGGCAGGCGTAGAAAAAATTAAATCGCTGATTAAGGACTGCGGCGTGCCCGATAAACTGAGCAAGTTAGGCATACCACGCGAAGCCATCCCGCAAATGGCCGAAGATGCTTTGAAAATAACCCGTTTATTGAATAACAACCCACGAGAAGTGACTTTAAGCGATGCGATAACTATTTACGAGGAGGCTTATTAAAGTACAGTCGGCAGACGAAAGATATTAATGTGAAATTTTTACATGAAAAACCCTAATAGATTTAAAGGCAATGTTATACCGGTGGTTACTCCGCTTACCGACCGGTATACTTTAGATGCAGAGGCGCTTGATAGGATATTTACCAATGTGTATGAAAATAAAGCATCGCCCTTTATTTTAGGTACAACGGGGGAGTCCGCGTCGTTTCCGACAGAATTAAAAAATGAATACATCGAAACCGCAGGGCGGCTTAAGCCTGATGGTGGAGTGCTGTATATGGGCATATCATCCAACAGTATCGACGAGTCGGTAGAGATGGCCAAACGCAGTTTTGATGCCGGGGCGGATGCCGTAGCGGCCACGCTGCCAACCTATTACTGTTTGACTACCGATGAGATGAGGCGGTATTTTATAGAGTTGGCCGACCGGGTGCAAAACCCGTTGATTGTTTATAACATACCCGCCACTACACATATGTCTATCCCGCTTGATTTGATTGACGAATTAAGCCATCATGACTATATCGTCGGTACTAAAGATTCTGAACGCAGCACCGAGCGCTTAGCTCAATCGTTACAATTATGGGCATTAAGATCCGATTTTAGCCACTTTATAGGTTGGGCGGCACAATCGGCTTACGGCTTATTAAACGGCAGCGATGGTTTGATACCAAGCACTGGTAACCTGGCGCCCGAAATTTACTGCAAATTAGCCGAAGCCGTGGCTAACAACGATTCGGAAGCAGCATATTATTATCAGCATCAGTCGGATGTTTTGGGTAACTTATATCAATCGGGTCGCTCGTTGGGGCAATCTTTAGCTGCCTTGAAGGCATTAATGCAGGAAGTAGGCTTATGCCAGCCGTACATGATGTCGCCATTGCAAAAGCTGTCGGATGATGAGACATCCCAACTGATTACGGCATTTTACGAATTATTAGATAAAGAAGGTATTAAACTTAGCAAACTAAACCATGTTTGATAAACCCATCATAGGCATAACTATGGGCGACCCGGCAAGTATCGGCCCCGAAATTGCCATTAAAGCACTGTTAGACAAAGAAATATACGACATTTGCAAGCCGTTTATAGTTGGGGATGCCAGTGTTTTCAACCATATTATTGAAAAGCTTGGTTTGCCGGCTACTATCAATAGCATTCAGGATGTAAAAGAATCCCGGTTTGAGTACGGCAAGGTTGATGTTTTTAACCTGCACAACGTTGAATTGGACAAACTTGAGTTCGGTGTAGTATCAGCCATGGCCGGTAACGCTGCGTTTGAATCGGTAGTAAAGGTGATCGAATTGGCCATGGCAGGTCAAATTGAAGCTACCGTAACCGGTCCGCTCAACAAAAAATCTATGAATGAGGCCGGGCATCATTTTGCTGGTCATACCGAAATTTATGCGCAATACACCGGTACAAAAAAATATGCCATGCTGCTGGTTGAAGATAGCATGAAGGTAATACATGTATCTACGCACGTATCTTTGCGCCAGGCCTGCGATTTAGTAAAAAAAGACCGAATCGTTGAGGTGGTGGAGCTGTTGCACAACGGCTTAATCAGTTTGGGCGAAACTAACTTGAAAATCGGTATTGCGGGCTTAAATCCACACGCCGGAGATTCGGGTTTGTTCGGTACAGAGGATGACGAAGAAATTTTACCGGCTGTACAAGCGGCTTCAGCCTTAGGTTACGACGTGGAAGGCCCGGTTCCGGCCGACACAATGTTCTCGAAGGCAGCTACGGGTTATTACGGCGGTGTGGTAGCCATGTACCACGACCAAGGCCATATTCCGTTTAAGTTATCAGGATTTAAATGGAATCCGGAGAAAAAGCAGATGGATAGTGTTAAAGGCGTGAATATTACCATGGGATTGCCTATCATCCGTACGTCGGTCGACCATGGAACGGCATTCGAGATTGCCGGTAAAGGAATTGCCAGCGAAGATGCCATGGTATTGGCTATTAAATCAGCGGTACAACTCGCTAAAAATAAGGTTACTGCCTAAGTGTAATGATTGCCGTTATTGCCGATGATTTAACGGGCGCTGCCGAGATTGGCGGAATTGGATTACAGTGCGGCCTGAAGGTTGAAATAAGCCGGCAGGTAAACTATGATATGACTGCTGACCTGCTGATTATTAATACAGATTCGAGATCGAAAAGTCTGGAAGATGCCGTAAGCGCGGTCACTGAAGCATGCCAGAGCATCAAGCGGTTGAACCCGGAGTGGATTTATAAAAAAATTGACTCCGTGATGCGCGGTCATGTTTTGGCGGAGATTGAAGCAGAATTGCAGGTCTTGGGCTGGAATCGTTCGCTCATTGCACCAGCAAACCCGCACTTAGGCAGAACACTTGTTGATGATGTCTATTTGGTGAACGGCGTACCCGTGCATCAAACCTCATTTGCCATCGACCCGGAGTTTCCGGTTCTGAGTGCTGATGCTGCCGGTATGTTGAAAGACAAAAGGAAAATGGTGAACATTTGCAAACCTGATGATTTTTCGGCAACGGGAATTAAGGTGGGCGAAGTAGGCTGCGCTGATGATTTGGATCTATGGGCTCAGCATTGCGGCCAGGAAGTTTTACCTGCTGGCAGCGGTGGCTTTTTTTCGGCGCTGTTAAAATCAAAGCTTAATAAAGTAGAACAAGCATCGACAAAAGGCATCTTGTTGCATGAGCCAGTTTTATATGTTAGCGGTACCACTTTCGGGCAGAGCGCTGAACGGATTAAAGATTTAAAAAGTACCGGTGGGCCGGTGGCTTATCTGCCCGTAAGCCTGTTGCAAAACAAAGAAGATTTCAAAGCTTTGGCCGATTGGTGCGATGAGGCGGCGGCTTTGCTCAACAATCAAGGCAAAGCGGTGATGGCTATTGAACAAATAGATGATTACGGTTTTAAACCCGATGCGGCTATATTACGTCAAACTATGGCTGCTGCAGTTAAAACGGTGTTTGTAAAGGTAGAAGTGAAAGAACTCATTATTGAGGGAGGCTCCACCGCTGCTGCTATTTTAAACGCGTTGGACATTGACACGCTTTACCCGGTGCATGGGTTTGGCCCCGGAATAATTAGGAGCAGTACTATGATTGCTGCAAATTTACATGTTACTTTGAAGCCCGGCAGTTATCCATGGAGTGAGAAGACCTGGATATTTTAATTGCCCTTAAAATGATAACCAATTTACCATGATTAAACCTGAGTTAGGTATTATAGACTACCTCATTATCATTGCTGTATTGCTTACTACGCTGTTTTTGGGCTTACGTTATGCCAAAAACCAAAGCACTACCCAGTCGTATTTTGCGGCCAAGGGGCGGGTGCCGGCATGGGCAATCGGTATGTCATTGCTGGCTACACTCATCAGTAGTGTAACGTTTTTGGGCTATCCCGGCGAAGGTTTTTCGTCTAACTGGATTTTACTGGTGCAAGGGTTGATGGTGCCTGTCGTATTGATGGGAACCATCTGGTTTATTGTACCGCTTTTCAGAAAGGTAATTGGTTTAAGTACTTACGAATATTTTGAAAAGCGTTTCGGGCTCTTTGCCAGATATTATAGTTCCATTGCATTTGTACTCAGGCAGTTTTCGGGTATGGGCACGGTTTTCTTTTTGCTGGCTGTAGCCCTCAATAGCATGACCGGCGGTAATATGTATTTTATTATTGTACTGGTGGGCGCTATTATTATCGCTGTGAATTTAATGGGCGGTATGGAAGCCGTTATATGGCTGGACGTTTTCCAGGGCTTTATGCTCTTTGCCAGCGGCATACTTTGCTTGGTGGTATTAATATTCTCTATCAAAGGTGGCGTGCCCGAAATTTTAAAAGTGGCCTCCGCCAACGGTCGTTCCGGTTTTGGTCCATATGACATTGATTTTAAACGTCTCACATTTATCGTAATGGCTATTAACGGAATGTTTTACGCCATCCAGAAATACGGCACCGACCAAACCGTAGTACAACGTTATTTAACGGCAAAAACAGATAAGGCAGCCATCAGGGCGTCGCTGTTAGGTATATCGCTTACCGTTCCGGTTTGGATGCTGTTTATGTTTATCGGTACCTGCCTGTTTGTGTATTACAAACAAAACGCGCTCCCGGCGGGCTTAAATCCTAATGCTATTTTTCCGCATTTTATCATGACCGAGTTGCCAACCGGTGTCATCGGCTTTATTTTATCGGCCATGATTTCGGCAGCAGTTTGTAGTTTAAGTGCAGATTTAAATTCGCTTGCAGCCGTGGGTATCGAAGACTATTATAAAAAGCTTTTCCCCAACAAGCCCGATAAAAGCTACCTCAAGGCAAGTAAATGGATGATTTTTGTTTCGGGCGCCATCGCCATTAGCATCGGTGGGATTTATATCAACA